>NZ_JBFTMD010000015.1:0-136024 GCF_056396785.1 Bacillus sp. 05T21
GGGGCAGACGCACAGGACTTAAAATCCTGCGGTGGGTGACCACCGTGCGGGTTCGACCCCCGCCCTCGGCACCATATGCGCCCGTAGCTCAATTGGATAGAGCGTTTGACTACGGATCAAGAGGTTAGGGGTTCGACTCCTCTCGGGCGCGCTTTTATTAACGGGAAGTGGCTCAGCTTGGTAGAGCACCTGGTTTGGGACCAGGGGGTCGCAGGTTCAAATCCTGTCTTCCCGATTTTCCCAAAAACATGGGGCCTTAGCTCAGCTGGGAGAGCGCCTGCCTTGCACGCAGGAGGTCAGCGGTTCGATCCCGCTAGGCTCCACTTTATTTTTTATATGTCGGAGGTATACCCAAGTTCGGCTGAAGGGATCGGTCTTGAAAACCGACAGGCGGCGAGAGTCGCGCGGGGGTTCGAATCCCTCTACCTCCTCCATTTTTTAAAAAAGTGGTTTAGTTACATATAAAAATGAATAAGATATTAATTTTTCCTTCATGGAGGTATACCCAAGTTCGGCTGAAGGGATCGGTCTTGAAAACCGACAGGCGGCGAGAGTCGCGCGGGGGTTCGAATCCCTCTACCTCCTCCATTTATTTTTAAAACATAATATCGTCGCGGGGTGGAGCAGTACGGTAGCTCGTCGGGCTCATAATCCGAAGGTCGCAGGTTCAAATCCTGTCCCCGCAACCAATGGTCCCGTGGTGTAGTGGTTAACATGCCTGCCTGTCACGCAGGAGATCGCCGGTTCGACCCCGGTCGGGACCGCCATTTTATGTTGGCTCGGTAGCTCAGTCGGTAGAGCAGAGGACTGAAAATCCTCGTGTCGGCGGTTCGATTCCGTCCCGAGCCACCATTTTTTTGTTTTTTTTTATGCCGGCTTAGCTCAATTGGTAGAGCAACTGACTTGTAATCAGTAGGTTGGGGGTTCAAGTCCTCTAGCCGGCACCATTTAGGGGCATAGTTTAAAGGTAGAACTGAGGTCTCCAAAACCTCCAGTGTGGGTTCAATTCCTACTGCCCCTGTAAAGTATATGGGCCTATAGCTCAGCTGGTTAGAGCGCACGCCTGATAAGCGTGAGGTCGATGGTTCGAGTCCATTTAGGCCCACCATATATATTCCGCAGTAGCTCAGTGGTAGAGCTATCGGCTGTTAACCGATCGGTCGTAGGTTCGAGTCCTACCTGCGGAGCCATGGCCCGTTGGTCAAGTGGTTAAGACACCGCCCTTTCACGGCGGTAACACGGGTTCGAATCCCGTACGGGTCATAAAAAAAGAGTCAGCATATTGCTGACTCTTTTTTATTATGTATAAGCCTCTTTTTATCACCTTATTTTCCCGAAATAAATAAAGGGATTTAGGAAAAGCTATGGTATGTATTAAAAGGAGGAGATGAAAAATGACGCAAGTTAGAGAACTTATGAGTACTCATATCGTACATTGTACACCATTAGACAATGTATATGAGGCAGCTGTAAAAATGAAGGAAGAATCGGTTGGATTGATTCCTGTTATTGAAAATAAACAAGTTGTTGGGCTTGTTACTGATCGAGACTTAGTTGTTCGTGGGATTGCTGAAAAACATCCTGGATCTAATCAAATTACAAATGTAATGACAACAAACATTGTTTCAGTTTCTCCAGATGATTCTATTGAAAAAGCTACAGAATTAATGGCACAATATCAAATTAGACGGTTACCGGTAGTTGAGAGCGGTCAACTTGTTGGGATGCTAGCACTAGGTGATTTAGCTATAAGAAAATCAGCAGATGATCAAGCAGGGTTTGCTTTAAGTGAAATCTCAGAGCATATGGAATAAATTATGTATAAAAATCAGATACATTATTCTAGTATATGCGGATTAAACTAATATGTTAGCGTGATGTATCTGAGACATTATATAATAAGTATAGAGTCAATATTTTTGACAGTTTTTTTAAATTTGTCATTCCTAATTTTTAATAAGAGAAAAAATGATATACTGAGAGATATAAGTATTATGATAGATTTTGAATATAACAATATTTATTGTTAATGATGTAATAATGAATTAATATTTCCTACGTAGATAAAGTGAAACTTTAATTATTGGGGGGTGTCCATCCCCCAATAATTATTAGTTGAACCAATCGGGCTTTTATAGGCAGTTTTATCTCCCACCTAACTTCCTCGTATTCGCAGAATTTTGAGGTGGGAGTCTTACTGCCCGCAAATAGCGGGATAAAAAGGGAAGGGGAATTATATGAGGGCTGTACAGGGCGATCCAAATTGGAATTTGGTTACAGATACATATATAGAACCAAATAATTTCGCTGAGTTATTTTCTTTGCTTGTACCTTGTCATCCAAAAGGTGAAGGGAAAGAGCGAACTATATTAGTATGGAAAGAAAAAGAATTTTATAAAGAAGAGAATTTAGCGCCATTTATCGTATATGGCATGAATAAAGTAAAGAATTTACCGCAGTTTCATAAAGATGAAATTCCAACTCTAGTACGTATTCTTCGTTTATGTCAAGAGATTGGTTGGTATGAAGAGGCAAATGCTTTTATGATAACCCAAGGGCTAGATGAATTTGTCCGAACTTCATTGGAGTATGAAACATGGGATCTTTTGACGAAAGCAGTTGCTTTAAACTATTTAATTATTAAATATCGTATTGGTGAATTAACAGCTGAGGATGTAGAAATTTGGGAGCGAGTTAAATTTAATGAGAAATGTATAACAGATTGCAAACATCTATTATCTCATAAAGAAGTATTGGAATTTACATTCTTTTATATGTGTAAGCGAGCTAAGCTACTGTCAAAAGAGCAATTAAATAGTGATATGATGAGTCTGGCAATGTATTGTAATACTTTTGTGTATGATTTATATACACATGACTTATTACGAAAGTATCGTAAGTGTACAGACTTCCTATCATATTATGGACCTAGTCAAGCAGTTTTAGCTTGTCAAAGAGCTGTACTTTCACAAATTTCCGATCGATTAGACCCTTTAAAGACAACTCATGTAGATGATTATTTATATGTGATGAAAGAAATGATGGAGCATATGACGATAGGGGTAATGGATCGGTATGGTCATTTTATTGGAAAGCTACTATCATATGTACCATTTTTCGAAATGATCCAAGTTCCACAGCATGCATATTATTGTGAAGAATTACTGTATATTTGTAAGGGAATTGAATACAAAGAAGAAATACTACGCAATTATATATTTATACAATTACATGATTGTTTACCATCATTCTTTAAACTATTTCTTAAAAATAAGCGTTATGCAACGATTCATGATATTCTTTTCTATTGGTGCGACGATGAACAAAGAATGAGCTTAGAGAAAAAATATAATCTTAGTTTTATTTATGAAAAATATGCTTGCGGATAAACCTTATTTTACATATTAAAAATTAATATAAATTAAAAAGGATCTCAAGTTTATGTGAGATCCTTTTTTGTTAGTAAAGCAAGGAGAAAGTAACTAAGATAAGAAATAACATTCCATAAAGGAGAAATTGTGCAGTATAACTTCTTTGTATACCAAAAAAAGTATTCATTTTTTCATATAAATTCAATATATATTTCATTGGATTATCTTTGAAAGATTGGTACACAGTGTCTCCTCTTTCTAAGCTTCTTGTTCATGTTTTTGGTTATTAGGAACATGAACGTATCTAGCTATGAATAATAAAACACCTATAAAGAATACAGGAAGTACGGTAGATAAATAAAAACCATTACTAATTATATTTGTTATAAGAGCACTTAAAAGAAAAATCACATTATAAATATGGGCAATTTTTTGTTTTAGCCGCATTTGTAATGCTTCCATAATGATTTCTAAAGCAACAAAAGCAATAATAATAGATAAAAATACAGTGTTCGTATTATAAATGATTAAGCAACAGATTAAACCTAAAAAGGCCAGGTATTCAATAAAGAGAGGTATATTGCGTGGCATATAATTTACCTAACTAAATATGGCAGTGGGTTTACTGCATTTGTTTTTTCAAAATTCCATTCCCCATTATGTAATTCAAAATGGAGATGTTGCCCGTATGAATGACCTGTGTTTCCCATATGACCTACTAATTGTCCAGTTTGTACTTGATCACCAGCTTGTACAGTGCGATCCTTCATATGAGCATAAACTGTTGTATATAATTTCCCATTTATTTGATGGGCGATGAACACGACATTGCCGTAGCTAGCCGAATAATAAGATTTCACAACCTTACCTGCAGCAGCAGCTTGGATAGAGACATTTCCTTGTGCTGCTATATCTATACCATAATGCATTTGCTCCCAGCGCATATCAAAAGTGGAGCTGATTTTCCCTTGAGTAGGGAATTTGAAAACTGCTGGAATTGATGCAGGTGGAGCTGTTTCAGCGTGTGCTTGATTTTGATTTTGCACTACATAGTGTTTTGCTACATATCCGTATCCTGTGCCAAAACGAATTTTATACCAAGTACCTACCGTTTCTACTACTTGTACTTGTGTACCATTTTGTAATGAGCCAAGTAGAGTGCCACTTGTGCTAGCATTGCTACGTACATTTAATTTTGGTGTTGCAACAGTATACGAAGGAGAACCTTGTACTGTTACACCTTTTACTAGAGGTGTGGATCCATTAGATACAAATGTTTTTTGTACGTAACCAATTTGACCGTTATGTAATATTTTGTACCAATCCCCTTGTTCACCTTGAATGGTAATGAATTGACCATTTGGTAATATATCTAGAATAGAAGACTCTGTATTAGGTTCAGAACGAACGTTTAATGCGTTTGCATTTACGATATATTGAGACTTTGGTTGAACATTTTTTTTGAATAGAATTGCATCTTTTTTCATATAGCCTGTTTTGTTGTTAACAGATACTTTATACCAATCTTGAGTTGTCTCAAGAATAGTAACCGGGCTATTAAATCGAATGTTATCAATTATTGCACTGTCTGTATGGCTATTTTGATGTAGTGCAACGTTGTCAATTTTTACATATCCAGTTTTTACTGTAGATGGTTGCTTAGCAGCCGCTGTTTGTATATCGGATTCTCCCATAGAAGGAAGTAAAGAAGCAATTGCGATAGTAGTTGCTGTTAAAGCTGTAGCTTTATTCATGTAATAAAGACCTCCTCTAGTTGTATAGTTGTAATTTTATTATAGTATAAAGATATAATATATTGGTCGTATTCACATAAATGTAATATGAAATCAATAAAAATAATGTCAGAAGAGAGATTCGTATATAAATATTGTATATATCATTTGTGAGGTCGCATTTATATTTGTTTAACACGTTAAGAATTAATTCTTAATTAAGAAAATTAAAACAGTTGATGATGTCTTATGGCGGTGTTATACTGACAGTGATAATTTTATAGTTTGCTAGGAGGGCTGGTGTTGCCAGCTGAGAGTAGGGCCGTAAGCCTTTGATCCTTTTTATTACCTGATCTAGATTATGCTAGCGTAGGGAAGCAATTCGGACATTAACAATGAGTCCCCGTTTCTTTGCGTATAGAAACGGGGCTTTTTTATTTGAAAATTTCATATTAACACCACTAGGGGTGCTTTTCGTGCTGAGAGAGGAATAATCCTTAACCCTTACAACACCTGATCTAGATAATACTAGCGAAGGGAAGTGGAACAACGAATAAATTATAATTTTATTTGCTGTAACCACTTCTTATATACAGAAGTGGTTTTTTTATTGAGATAAATAGATATACAGGAAGGGGAATTATTAATGAAATTTTGTGAAAGATTATTTGATACGGTGCAGCCTGTTTGGGAGAAAAGTCATAATCATCCGTTTGTAGTAGGTATGGGGGATGGTACGTTGGAAAAAGACAAATTCCAGTACTATATTATTCAAGATTATTTATATTTGTTAGATTATGCAAAGCTATATGCAATTGGAGTTGTAAAGGCAACGAATCCACAAGTTATGGCAAAATTTGCAGAGCAAATTGATGGGATTTTAAATGGAGAAATGACGATCCATAAACAGTATGCAAACAAACTTGGCATTACTGTAGAGGAGATAGAATCTGCGAAACCATCTGCTAAAAATTTAGCCTATACAAATTACATGATGTCTGTATCTCAAAATGGCACACTTGCAGAATTAATATCAGCTTTACTTCCATGTATGTGGAGTTATTGGGAGATTGGAAAGCGTTTAAATGATATTCCTGGAGCAAGAGATCATGAGTTCTTTGGAGAGTGGATTCAAGGATATAGTTCTGAAGAATACGGTAACCTTTGTATTTGGTTAATAGATTTATTAAATGAAATGGCAGTTGGAAAGTCAGAGAAAGAGCTAGACCGATTAGAGGAGATTTTCTTATATTCCAGCCGATTTGAATATTTATTCTGGGATATGGCTTATCGTAAGGAGATGTGGGGTTTTGAGGAGCAAGAACATACTACAGTTTCATAATGTTTCCTTTCATTATGATGAGAAACCAATCATCGATGAATTAAATGCTTCTATACAAGATAAAGAGTTTGTAAGTATTATCGGACCGAGTGGATGCGGGAAAAGTACTTTATTTCGCCTTATTACAGGCTTAGAAGAGGCAAGTACTGGACAGATAGAGCTGACAAAAACAAAGAGTCATCCTGTAGGGTATATGCCCCAAAAAGATATGCTCTTGCCGTGGAGGACGATTATTGAGAATGCGGCCCTGCCGCTAGAGTGCCAAGGTGTGCAGAAGAAAGAAGCGCAAGTAAAAGCGAAAGAACTGTTACATAAATTTGGTTTACAAGGGTACGAGAAAAAATATCCGAAAGATTTATCTGGTGGTATGAGGCAACGCGTATCTTTTATCCGAACTTTATTAACAGGCGGGGAGATATTATTGTTAGATGAACCTTTTAGTGCATTGGACGCTTTAACGAAGGCATCTTTGCAAGAATGGTTGTTTGAACAATGGAAAGAGTGGGAAAAAACAATTTTATTTATCACTCATGATGTTGAAGAAGCATTGTTTCTTTCTAATCGAATTTTGGTTGTAGAAAATCAACCGATAGCAACTTTAACTGAGCGAATTGTGCCGCTTGATCGTAACCGAACAAGAAAAGATTTATATAAGCCTGAAGTGTTAGCGCTTAAAGAAGAGCTCCTTAGTATGTTACAAAGGCAGGTACTTATATGATGAATCGCTTGAAGGAGTTATTACCTGCCCTTATATTAAGTGGAATTCTACTTGCTCTATGGGAAGTAGGAGCAAGAATTGTAGATGAGATGTACATTTTGCCATCACCTTCTGCAATTGTAATGAAGATATGGGTGCTGAAAGATATATTATTCACGGTTCATTTACCTGCAACGTTGTACGTCGTTTTAATAGGCATTGTTATTTCTATCGTACTGGGCGTAGGGCTAGCAATGTTAATGAATGCGAGTACGTGGATGGAAAGAGCATTTTATCCGTTATTAGTTGCTTCACAAACAATCCCGATTACTGCGCTTGCGCCGCTCTTCGTTTTATGGTTTGGATATACCATCTGGAGCAAGGTTGTTGTTACCGTTTTAATTACGTTTTTCCCAATTGCGGTCAATACGTATGATGGACTGCGTAGTACGAAAAAAGAATGGGAGGAGCTCTTAGTCACGTATGGTGCAACAAAAAAAGATATTTTTCTAAAGCTAAAGTTGCCATCTGCTCTTCCTTACTTTTTCTCAGCGTTAAAAATTGCAGTTCCGCTTAGTGTGATCGGGGCAGCAATTGGAGAATGGCTCGGTGCACAAGCTGGGCTTGGATATTTCAGTAAAAGAATGATGACACAGTTAGACGGAGCTGGTGTATTTGCACCAATTGTATTGTTATCATTATTAGCTATTTTCTTCGTCATACTTATTTCCACATTAGAAAAGAAATTCATTAGTTGGAGGAAACATTCATGAAATTATTAAAACGCATCTTTGTGTTTACATTATTAGTTGCAATGATTGCAGGATGTTCGAGTAACTCGGCATCAGATAAGAATAAATCAGAAAAAGAAATAACAGTAATGCTTGATTGGTACCCGAATGCGGTACATAGCTTTATTTATACGGCAATTGAAAAAGGATACTTTAAAGAAGAAGGAGTCAAGGTGAATATTAAATTCCCTTCTAATCCGACTGATCCATTAACGCTAGCGGCAGCAGGGAAAGTGACCGTTGGCTTGTATTATCAACCAGATGTTGTCATGGCAAAAGCAAATGAACAAATTCCAGTGAAATCAATTGGAGCTGTCGTACGTTCGCCGTTAAATCATGTTGTATCGCTGAAATCAGCAGGTATTAAGTCACCTAAAGACTTAGAAGGAAAAACAGTTGGATATTCTGGGACCCCTTTAAGTGAAGCATATTTAAAAACGATGGTAAAAGAAGATGGTGGTAATCCAGATACAGTAAAAGTAGTCGATGTTGGATTTGATTTAGTACCAGCGTTAATTACGAAAAAAGTGGATGCTGTAACAGGAGCATACATTAACCATGAAGTACCTGTTATGCGTCATGAGGGCCATGAACCAGCGTACTTTAATCCAGCTGATTACGGTGTGCCGAATTATCATGAGCTTGTGTTTGTAACAGGTGATAAAACTTTGAAAAAGGATAAAGAAGCATTACAGGCCTTTTTACGTGGTGCGAAAAAGGGATATGATTTCATGAAGAAAAATCCGGATGAAGCATTAAATATTTTATTAGATCATCAAGAAAAAGAAAACTTCCCACTTGTACCAGAAGTTGAAAAAGAAAGTATGAAAATTTTATTAGAGAAGATGGAAACGAAAGATGAGCCATTCTTATCGGATTCAAAAGAGTCATGGGAGAAACAAAATAAATGGTTGAAAGACAAAGGAATGGCGAAAGAAATTGTTCCAGCCGATGAATTATTCGAAAACATTTTAAAGTAGGCGAATGAATATGAAAAATGAGCTTCATGTAATCTCAAATGGCCATATGCCATTTGAAGAATTAGTGAATGTAGCGATGCAAATTGAGAGTGAGATTGATTATTTGCATATTCGTGAGCGTGAGAAGAGCACGAAGGAATTGTATGAAGGTGTGGAAAGTCTTTTGGGGAAAGGCTTTCCGGCATCGAAGATAGTGATAAATGATCGAATTGATATTGCTATTCTATTAAATATTCCGCGTGTGCAGCTAGGATATCGAAGCGCAGATGTAAGGTCGGTGAAAGAAAAGTTTTCTTATTTGCATGTTGGCTATTCAGTACATTCTTTAGATGAAGCGATAGTGGCATTTAAAAATGGAGCGGATTCACTCGTTTACGGTCATGTATTTCCAACGGCTTGTAAAAAGGATGTGCCAGCAAGAGGATTAGAAGAAATTGCTCATATGGCAAGATGCTTATCCATACCAATAACTGCAATTGGTGGGATTACCCCTGAAAATACAGGTGATGTTCTTGCAAATGGTGTAAGTGGCATTGCTGTTATGTCTGGGATTATAAGCAGTAGTAATCCGTATAGCAGGGCGAAATCTTATAAGGAATCAATAAGAAAGTGGGCGGAAAAACATGTGTAAGAAGTATGATGTAGCGATTATTGGCGGAGGTGTAATTGGTAGCTCAGTTGCACACTTTCTAGCAGAAAGAGGGCATAAAGTAGCGATTATAGAGAAACAAAGAATCGCATCTGAAGCTTCGAAAGCAGCTGCTGGTTTGCTCGGTGTTCAGGCAGAATGGGATGCATATGATCCGCTGTTTGAGCTTGCTAGAGAAAGCCGTGCTATATTTCTACAACTTGCAGCAGTTTTACGTGAAAAAACAGGCATCGATATTGGGTATGAAGAAAAGGGCATTTATCGCATCGCTCAAAATGAAGATGAGAAGGAAAGAATTCTTCATATTATGGATTGGCAACAGAAAACAGGTGAAGATTCCTATTTTCTAACGGGGGACCATTTACGGGAAAAAGAGCCATTTCTATCCGAGTCAATTATAGGAGCGGTATATTATCCGAAAGATGGTCACGTTATTGCGCCAGAGCTTACGAAAGCATTCGCACATTCTGCAGCAATTTCCGGAGCTGATATATATGAACAAACAGAAGTGTTTGATATTCGTATTGAAAATAATAAAGTGACTGGAATTGTGACAAGCGAAGGTGTAATCACATGTGAAAAGGTCGTTATCGCCGGAGGATCATGGAGTACGAAATTGCTACATTATTTTCAGAGTGATTGGGGTACATATCCTGTTAAGGGGGAGGTTGTTGCAGTAAGAAGCAGGAAACCTCTGTTGAAAGCTCCTATTTTCCAGGAGAGGTTTTATATTACGCCGAAGCGCGGTGGCCGTTATGTGATTGGGGCAACGATGAAGCCTCATACATTTAATAAATCTGTACAACCAGAAAGTATTACTTCCATATTAGAGCGTGCCTACACAATATTGCCTGCTTTAAAAGAAGCAGAATGGGAAAGTACGTGGGCTGGGTTAAGACCGCAGTCTAATCATGAAGCTCCTTATATGGGAGAGCATGAAGAAATAAAAGGTTTATATGCTTGTACGGGCCATTATCGAAACGGCATTTTATTAAGTCCTGTTTCTGGTCAGTATATGGCTGATTTAATAGAAGGAAAGCAGGAGAATCACTTGCTAGATTTATTGCTTTCTAAAATGGTTTAGAAAGGGGATGGAAGTTTGAATTTAAAAATTAATGGTAACCAAATTGAAGTACCAGAGAGTGTAAAAACAGTAGCTGGGCTACTTACACATTTAGAGTTAGATAACAGAATTGTTGTAGTAGAACGTAATAAAGATATTTTACAAAAAGATGATCATAACGATACATCTGTTTTTGATGGGGACCAAATTGAGATTGTAACTTTCGTAGGAGGCGGTTGATTATGTTAAACATTGGACAATTTTCATTTCATTCTAGACTTTTATTAGGAACAGGGAAATTCCCTGATTTTGATGTGCAGCAAAAGGCAATTGATGTTTCTGAGGCTGAGATTTTAACATTCGCAGTACGTCGTATGGATATATTTGATGCGAAGCAGCCTAATTTATTAGAGAAACTTGATGTAAAAAAATATACGTTATTACCGAATACAGCAGGAGCAAAAAATGCTGAAGAAGCTGTTCGTATTGCAAAATTAGCAAAAGCTTCTGGACTTTGTGACATGATAAAAGTAGAAGTTATTGGTGATGATAGAACGTTATTACCTGATCCAGTAGAAACGTTAAAGGCATCTGAAGTGTTACTAGAAGAAGGATTTATCGTTCTTCCTTACACATCTGATGATGTTGTATTAGCACGCAAACTACAAGAACTTGGTGTACACGCGATTATGCCAGGAGCATCACCGATTGGCTCAGGGCTTGGTATTGTAAATCCATTAAATTTAAGTTTCATTATTGAACAAGCGACAGTACCAGTTATCGTTGACGCTGGTATTGGTAGTCCAGCTGATGCAGCATTTGCAATGGAATTAGGAGCAGATGGTGTGTTATTAAATACTGCAGTATCTGGAGCGAACGATCCTATTAAAATGGCATACGCAATGAAATTAAGTATTGAGGCAGGACGATTAGGGTTTGAAGCAGGTCGTATTGCACGCAAGCGCTGTGCGACAGCAAGTAGTCCTTTAGAAGGAATGAGCGTAGTTGAATAATCGATATTCTCGCCAAGAACTATTTTCTCCAATTGGGGAAGAAGGGCAACAAAAGCTAGGGGAAAAGCATGTACTTATTATCGGTGCGGGTGCATTAGGTAGTGCAAATGCAGAGATGTTTGTAAGGGCAGGCGTTGGTAAGGTAACAATTGTTGACCGCGATTATGTAGATTGGAGTAATTTACAAAGGCAGCAATTGTATGCAGAGCGTGATGTAGAGAATAACCTTCCGAAGGCTGTGGCGGCAAAAAAACGTCTAGAAGAGATTAATAGTGAAGTAAGAGTAGAAGCTCTCGTTCAAGATGTAACGGCTGAAGAATTAGAAGAACACGTTACAAATGTTGATGTAATCATCGATGCGACTGATAATTTCGAAACGCGTTTCATTGTGAATGATGTAGCGCAAAAATATTCTATTCCATGGGTTTACGGGGCATGTGTAGGAAGTTACGGTCTTTCTTATACTATTCTTCCAGGCAAAACGCCATGTTTATCTTGTTTATTACAATCGATTCCACTTGGCGGAGCGACATGTGACACAGCGGGGATTATATCACCTGCTGTATCTCTCGTCGTTTCTCATCAAGTAACGGAAACACTTAAACTGCTAGTAGAAGATTATGACTCGCTTCGAGATGGGCTGGTGTCATTTGATGTATGGAAAAATGAATATTCATGTATGAATGTGCAAAAGATTCGTAAACATAATTGTCTATCGTGTGGTGAACGGGCAGTATATCCATATTTAAATAAGGAAAACACTTCAAAAACAGCAGTGTTATGCGGGAGAAATACAGTTCAAATTAGACCACCTCATAAAGAGGAAATGGATTTTGAACAATATAAAAAATTGCTGAATGATCGTGTGAATGATTTAAATGTAAATCCATATTTATTATCATTTTCGGTTGAAGAAAAGAGATTAGTTGCTTTTAAAGATGGCCGTGTACTTGTACATGGAACGAAAGATATAAGCGAAGCGAAAACAATTTATCATCGCTATTTTGGGTAGAAAAGGATGAGTGGAATGAAAGTGAATAAAGCTTTAACAATTGCAGGGTCTGATAGCGGAGGCGGCGCTGGGATTCAGGCGGATTTAAAAACATTCCAAGAGCTTGGTGTGTATGGAATGACGGCTATTACAGCAATTACTGCTCAAAATACGCTTGGCGTTCAAGGGGTATATCCTGTTTCTTTAGAAGGAATTACGGAACAGCTGAATTCAATTGGTACGGATTTAACGCCAGATGCTGTAAAACTAGGAATGTTATTTAGCAGTGAAATTATTCAAATTGTTGCAGAACATATTAAAAAATTCGGCTGGAATAATATTGTGCTAGATCCTGTTATGATTGCAAAAGGCGGGGCATCATTATTACAACAAGAAGCAGTACAAGCATTAAAAGAATATTTATTGCCAGTAGCAACTGTTGTAACACCGAATGTTCCTGAAGCAGAAGTGTTAACTGGAATGGAGATTCATAATGTAGAAGATAGTAAGGAAGCTGCAAAAGTATTGCATGAATTAGGAGCTAAATATGTTCTTATGAAGGGCGGACATGCAGAATATCAAGGTAATGAAGTAATTGATTTACTCTTTGATGGAGAAGAGTTTATTGAATTTAGAAGCGAGCGAATTCCTTCGAAGCAAACGCACGGAAGCGGGTGTACATTTGCTTCAGCGGTTACAGCAGGACTTGCGAAAGGCTACTTGATGGAAGATGCGGTTCAAGAAGCAAAACGATTTATTAGTATAGCGATTGAAGAGCCGTTGAATATTGGAAGTGGTCATGGGCCGACGAATCATTTTGCGTATAAATTGAATAAAGCGCGTGCATAAGTGAAAATTCAACCAGTGGGGCTATATCCTCACTGGTTATTAAGGTTAATGATTAATAGAAGTTTAATATATGGTAGTGAATTTGATTTAGTTATCTTGTTTAAATGCGTCCTTTTAGATAAATAAAATATATAAAAGGTGTGATGATATTAATATGAAAAATATAAGGTATGGAATCATAGCTTTCTTATTATTACTTAAGTATTTACTATAAATTAATAACAAACAAGAAATTAAAAAAATGATTTCTAGTGTAGTACGGAATTCAGTATAACTAGTAATAGTAACTAAAATCGCTAGAATTAAAAGTAACGAATTACCTAGAATGTTTATTATTTTAATAAAATTATTCTTTTTATCCTCGGTCATATAGCATCCTCGTTTCACGTTTAATTTTTAATCATTTCTTTATTTAGTATTATTACAATACGACTCATGAAAATTCCTATTGAATATAAATATTTATAATGTCTAGCAACAATGAAAAATCCACCTTAAGGATTTTTCATTGTTTACTTTTTCCAAATACAGGAGTAATATATCAGCCAGAATACATTTTTTGTAATACGCTGAGTCCAAATGTATGGAGCGGAGGAACCAATTTGTGCGTCGTCACTAGGGGTGAATCTTTCAATGTTGAAAGTAGGGCTACTCTCAAAGTCCGAATCCGACAGCTAACTTCGTAAGCGTCTTGAGAGAGGGCGGTGCCATGATGGATATATCACTTCGTCGGTCTGATTAGTATAGGAGAATATCAATCTATGTTTGAGTTCTTTTATGCTAAGGAGGATGAGGTACATGGAATTAACGCTTATTTGCGTTGGAGAAAAAAACAAGGTAAAGAGTTTAAGAGAGCTAGTAGCATTTCAGCATGAGTTAATTATTTTTACAGCCAATGAAGAGATAGCGGCTGAAGTTAGAGAGTATGGGTTTGAATCAGCTTATAGCTGTAATAAGGAGAAGGATTTTACTAGTATTTGCACACGTATTAAGAAGGTGATTTTACTAGGGGATGAGCTTCCGATAGTTAGTTTCTTCACAGAACACATTCGTTTTTCTTTTCAAGCGCCTATTACTGTTGTTACAAAGAATAAACGATATCCGGCCAGGCTCTATGAAACAATTGGAGCTAAATTTGTAGTGTTTACGAACTGTGATAATATTTCTTTTTTATTTTTTGAATAAGGTGGGGGAAATGAAGATGAAAGTGTTGTTACTAGGAGATATAGCGAATCGTTGGGCGATATCGGTAGAGCGAGTTCACGAATTGGTAGTGCTCGATCCTCTTTTTCCAGGGCCATATATTATATTACCATCAAAAGATGTTTTGTATTTAGAGGCGGATATTACCGAATATGAGCAGTTACATGCAGAATTATCACAAGTTTATATTCGAGGGAGAAATTTGCGTGCTTTTTTGCGTGGAGAATAAAGGTTGAATGAAAAAAGAGCGAATGCTGAGTGCAACAAGCTATGCACTTCACGTCATTCGCTCTTTTTATTTCATATTTAAAAGATCATTTCTATGAAAAAAAAAGAAAACACAAGAAAATAGATGAAAGAATATTAATAATAAGCAATGTAAGCGTTTAAATGGCGGAATTTTTTCTTATTTTAAGTAATTTGCCTCTTTACAAGTTAAATTTAGAGGAGTATATTTACTCTCATAAATCATTCATGAAATTTCCAAAAAAAACCTAAAATCGCTGAGTTCCAGAAATGGAGCGGGGGAACCAATTTTGTGCATCGTCACTTGGGGTGAATCTTTCAGTTTTGAAAGTAGGGCTACTCTTTAGGCCCGAATCCGACAGCTAACCTCGTAAGCGTTTAGAGAGGAGGTTTACTTTGTGTTGTTCGTTTCGAACACTAAGTAGAGCTTAGTGTTCTTTTTTTGATAACTATATGGTAAAATTTAACAAAAAGTGAGGGGTAGTTATGTTAGATGTCGTAATGATCGGTATTTTTGTTGGGTTAGTCGCATCGATGGCAAGTCTTGCAAGTTGGTCAGATAAAGTTGTGAAAGAAGGGAAGCAATCATGATGATTGCCTTATCGGTTATTGTTGCAGCGATTACGGTGTACTTAGTGTACGCATTATTAAATCCAGAAAAGTTTTAATTAGGGGGAATCATTCATTATGATTTGGGTTGCAGTCGTTATTACAATGCTCTTGTTTATTCTAGTAGCAAAGCCAACGGGGATTTATTTAGAAAAAGCTTTTCAAGGTAGCAAAACGCTAGATAAAGTATTTGGGCCTTTTGAAAAACTTATTTTTAAAATTACGGGTGTAAAAGCATACAATCAAACGTGGAAACAGTACGCATTATCATTAGTTTTACTCAATGGATTTATGATTGTTGTCGTATATTTCATTTTCAGATTACAAGGTGTGCTGCCGCTAAATCCAGCGCATATTGAAGGAATGGAGCCTACACTCGCTTTTAATACGGCAATTAGTTTTATGGCTGATACAAACTTACAGCATTATAGCGGTGAAAATGGTTTATCTTATTTATCACAATTAGTCGGAATTACATTTTTAATGTTTGCGGCACCAGCAACGACGTTAGCGCTCGTTATGGCTTTTATAAGAGGACTCGCTGGAAAAGAACTCGGTAACTTTTTCGTTGATTTTACGAGAGCATTAACGAGAGTTTTTCTTCCTATCGCATTTATTGCGGCGTTAGTCTTTGTCGCACTTGGTGTACCACAAACGTTAGATGGAGCAGTTACAGCACAAACAATTGATGGTGCGAAGCAAAGTATTTTACGTGGTCCAGTTGCATCATTCGTTTCAATTAAGGAACTTGGAAATAACGGCGGTGGATTTTTCGGGGCAAACTCTACACATCCTTTTGAAAATCCAGGGCAAATGAGTAATATTTTGCAAATGATGCTTATGATGTTATTGCCAACAGCACTTCCATTTACGTACGGACGAATGGTAGGAAATAAAAAACAAGGTCGTATCCTTTTCGTTTCACTATTCATGGTATTTTTACTAGGATTTATAACGATTACAACATCTGAATTACATGGAAATCCAGTATTGAACCAAACGGGTATCCAGCATGTGCAAGGAAGCACAGAAGGAAAAGAAGTACGATTTGGAACAGTATTTTCTTCACTATACGCAACAGTAACGACAGCCGCTGAAACAGGGGCCGTGAATACGATGCATGATACGTTAACACCGATTGGCGGGCTAGTACCACTCGTAAATATGATGTTAAATACAGTATACGGCGGTGTTGGAGCAGGCTTTGTTAACATTATCATGTATGCAATTATTGCAGTCTTTATATCTGGGTTAATGGTTGGACGGACACCAGAGTTTTTAGGTAAGAAAATTGAAGGGAAGGAAATGAAATTAATTGCGGTAACGATATTATTTCATCCATTGCTTATTTTAGGATTTTCGGCATTAGCTCTTTCAACAAGTTTAGGAACGGATGCAATTTCTCATTCCGGTTTCCACGGTTTAACGCAAGTTGTTTATGAGTATACATCATCAGCTGCGAATAACGGATCTGGATTTGAAGGATTGAGGGATAATACACCGTTTTGGAATATTACGACTGGTTTAGTTATGTTTTTAGGACGCTATTTCAGTTTAATTACGATGCTAGCTGTTGCAGCTTCACTGAAAGAGAAGACGGTAGTACCAGAAACAGTCGGAACGTTCCGTACAGATAATGGTTTATTTGGAGGGATATTTATCGGAACAATTGTAATTGTTGGTGCGTTAACATTCTTCCCGATGTTAGTACTCGGCCCAATTGCAGAATTTCTTACATTGAAGTAATGGAGGGTAAATGATGAGACCGGTAGTAGTAAAAGAAAAACAAGTAGATCAGTCACAAATACATGCTGTAGAAGATGAGGTTAGACAAGCGAAAACGATGGATCGTGATATCGTGACACATGCGATGAAACAATCCTTTGCGAAATTGAATCCGAAAGTAATGATAAAGAATCCGATTATGTTCGTTGTGGAAATTGGATTTATCATTACGTTAATTTTATCCTTTCTTCCAAGTAGTTCTAGTAGTGTACCAGGGTGGTTTAATATAACAGTTTCTCTCATTCTATTATTTACAGTTTTATTTGCTAACTTTGCAGAAGCTTTAGCTGAAGGGCGTGGTAAAGCGCAAGCTGATTCTTTAAAACAATCGAAGAAAGATGTGTTTGCAAATGTTGTAAAAGAAAATGGAGACATTGTTCAAGTTTCAGCAACTGAGCTGAGAAAAGGTGACGTTGTTATTGTAAAACAAGGGGAAATGATTCCGAATGATGGTGAAGTAATTAAAGGATTAGCGTCTGTAGATGAATCAGCAATTACAGGGGAATCAGCTCCTGTTATAAAAGAAGCAGGTGGCGATTTTTGTTCAGTAACAGGCGGAACGATGGTCGTAAGTGATGAGATTACGATTGTGATTACGAGTAATCCTGGTGAATCATTTATTGATAAAATGATTTCTTTAGTAGAAGGAGCTGCTCGTCAAAAAACGCCGAATGAGATTGCTTTAAATACAGTATTAACGAGCTTAACTCTTATTTTCTTAATCGTTGTTGTGACGTTGCCGATTTTTACAAATTATTTAGGGTTTCAAATTGATACAGCTGTACTTGTTGCATTGTTAGTTTGTCTAATTCCAACGACAATTGGTGGGTTATTATCGGCAATTGGTATTGCTGGGATGGACCGCGTAACAAAGTTCAATGTATTAGCAATGTCAGGGAAAGCAGTAGAAGCTGCGGGTGATATTAATACAATTATTTTAGATAAAACAGGTACGATCACTTTCGGGAACCGGATGGCACATACACTACTCCCTGTAGGAAATGAAACGATTGAGCAAGTAGGAAAATGGGCTGCGATTAGCTCAGTTTTAGACGAAACACCAGAAGGTCGATCAGTTATAGAATATGTACAAACGAAATCTATATCATATAATAGAGAACTTGCAGAACAAGGTGAATTTGTTCCGTTTAAAGCAGAAACGAGAATGAGTGGTGTTGATTTACAGGATGGAACGAAAGTAAGAAAAGGTGCTGTTGGTGCCGTTATTGAATGGGTACAATCAAAAGGCGGAACGATTCCGAAAGATGTGAATCAAAAAGCAGATTTAATTTCAAAAGAGGGCGGAACACCACTTGTAGTTGCGGTGGATGATCGTATTTACGGTTTAATTTATTTAAAGGATACAGTAAAACCTGGTATGCGTGAGCGTTTTGAACAATTGCGCCAAATGGGAATTAAAACGGTTATGTGTACAGGGGATAACCCATTAACAGCAGCAACAATTGCAAAAGAAGCAGGGGTAGATGAATTCGTTGCCGAGTGTAAACCAGAAGATAAAATTGCAGTTATTAAAGCAGAGCAAGATAAAGGTAAACTTGTAGCGATGACAGGTGATGGTACAAATGATGCCCCGGCATTAGCGCAAGCTGACGTTGGGTTAGCGATGAATAGTGGTACGACAGCTGCGAAAGAAGCAGCAAATATGATCGATTTAGATTCGAATCCAACTAAAATTATTGAGGTTGTAGGAATCGGTAAGCAATTGTTAATGACACGAGGTGCGTTAACGACGTTTAGTATTGCGAATGATATTGCAAAATATTTTGCAATCATTCCAGCAATGTTTACACTTGCGATTCCGCAAATGGAAGCATTAAACATTATGAAATTAACATCACCGCTTTCAGCAATCTTATCAGCATTAATATTTAATGCGGTTATTATTCCGTTACTTATTCCGCTAGCGATGAAAGGTATCGCATATAAACCAATGAGTTCTAATGCATTGCTTAGCAGAAACTTACTCATTTACGGGCTTGGCGGAGTGATCGTTCCATTCATTGGAATTAAAGTAATTGATATGATTGTCGGCTTGTTCATATAAGGAAGAGGGGAAAAAAGATGGCGGAAAAACAAAGTATACTTTCACCAATTATTCGTATTACTTTTACGTTCTTAGTCTTGTGCGGCCTTGTATACCCGCTTATTGTAACTGGTATTGCGCAAGCGGTAATGAAGGATAATGCGGATGGAAGTCTTATATATAATGATAAGGATGAAGTAGTTGGTTCAAAATTAATCGGTCAAAATTTCACAGATCCACGTTATTTTCATGGACGTGTTTCTAGTATAGAATATAAAGCAGAAGCATCTGGCTCAAATAACTATGCGCCGTCTGATCCAGATTTAGCAAAACGAGTTGAGAAAAGTATTGAAGACTGGAAGAAACAAAACCGGGCCATTCCAGTTACAGAAGTACCGATAGATTTAGTGACGAATTCGGGTTCAGGGCTTGATCCTGACATTAGTCCAAAAGCGGCTTCTGTGCAGGTAGATCGCATCTCGAAATTAACGAATATTCCGAAAGAAAAGCTAGATCAACTGATTAAGGATCAAACGGAAGGTGCTGCACTCGGCTTGTTTGGAGAAGATCGCGTGAACGTCTTAAAGTTAAATTTAGAATTACAGAAATTAATGAAATAGTAACAGTGCTACCTCAATCTAACGGATTGGGGTAGTGTTGTTTCGAAAGAAAGGTTGTGAGTGTTTTGTATGCGGATGACTATAAACCGACGTTTCAAAGGCGAACACCAGAAGAGTATTTAGAATATATTCGTCAACAAAATCGAGGGAAGTTAAAGCTATATGTAGGAGCGGCTCCAGGAGTAGGGAAAAGTTATAAAATGCTCTATGATGCTAGGGAAATGAAAAAAGACGGTATTGATATTGTAGTTGGTTTAATTGAAACACACGGTAGAAAAGAGACGGAAGAAGCAATTGCTGATTTAGAAAAAGTTCCTTTAAAAGAAATAGATTATAAAGGGAAAGTATTTTATGAACTTGATGTAGAAGGAATTATAAAGCGGGCACCACAAATTGTTGTTGTGGATGAACTTGCGCATAGTAATATTCCCGGGTCGAAAAATAAGAAACGTTACATGGATGTGCAGGAATTGTTAGATGCCGGTATATCTGTATTATCAGCATTTAATATTCAACATTTAGAAAGCGTTCATGATATTGTAGCTCAAATTACGAATGTCAAAGTACGAGAGCGTATTCCAGACTTTATTTTACAAAAAGCAAATGAAATTCAGCTTGTTGATGCAACACCTGAGGTACTCCGGAAGAGATTAATAGATGGAAAGATATATAAGGAAGAAAAAATTCAACAAAGCTTACAAAACTTCTTTACGATAAATAATTTAGGGGCATTAAGAGAGTTATCACTTCGAGAAGTTGCAGATGATATGGATGAGAAAATTAGCCAAACAGTAATAGAACCGATCGGTGTGAAAGAAAAAATTCTCGTTTGTGTACAATACAGTTCAACAGCAGAGAAATTAATACGGAGAGGTTGGCGCATGGCTGATCGGCTAAATGCTGAATTGTATGTGTTAAACGTTGAAAGAGAAAATATAGATTCTATTTCAGCTGGCAAAAAGCAAACGATTGAAGAATGGAAATCGCTAACGAATCAATTTGATGCGAGCTTTGTATTAGAAGAAGCAAAGGGAAGAAAGCCCGCTGATGTTATTATTGAAGTTGCAAAAAGACTACAGGTGACACAAGTTTTACTCGGGCAATCGGCGAGAACACGGTGGGAAGAAATACGAAAAGGTTCTATTGTAAATGAAATTATGAGACAAACGAAGTATATTGATATTCATATCGTTGCTGATCAAAGAGCTTAAGAGACCATCTATAGGTCTCTATTTTGCTTTTTGTGCAGCATGGGAATGTAACATTTTCATTGCGTATAAAACTATAAGTAGAAATGTAACTGCTCCTATAAAGAAAATCCAAAAGTAATTTTGATTAAATAAAAGAAACCCAGCTACAATAGGTCCTGTACCCATGCCAAAATAGCGAATGAAGTTGTACATACCGATAGCTGTTGCGCGTTCTTGTACGAATTCTTCCGTTAATAAAGTAGTGTGAGTTGGCATAGAGAGTCCCATGCTAAAACCGTATAAAGAGGTAACGATAATGATGATTGGGATATTGATGCTATATGTGAAAGAGAATAAAGTGATACATATAATATTGAAGAAGCTAGTGATGAATAAAGCTTGCTTTGTTGTGAACCGTTCTTGCAAAAATTTGTAGCAATAACTTCCTAACATAATAGAAAGGGACATTGGTACAAACATAAGACCAATTTCACTTGCGTGTAGATGATATATATTTGTTAATATGCTAGGCAAAAAAACGAGGAAACAGAAATACATACAAAATTGAATAAAGCCAATAAGTGTAATAGAAAATCCAGTTTTATTTTTTAAGATAAGCCAGTAATTCTTTTTTGCTTTAGGTTGCTCAATTACATTTGGTTTTGTTTCTGGAAGTAGTGAAATGTTTATAATTAATAAGATGATGCCAATTGTAGATAAAAACAGAAATACAGATAAGTGGCCATTTATACTGCCGAGATAACCACCTATGAGAGGGCCGATCGCAGGTGCGAGAGCAAGTAACATTTGATAAAGGCTCATCGCTTCTCCGCGTTCTTTTCCTTCAAATAAATCACCGATAATAGTTGCTGCAACTATAGGTATAGCCGCTATTCCTAAAGCTTGAACAGCTCTAAAGAATAGAAATAAGTAAATGTTAGGTGAGAAAGCACAACCAATTGAGCCGATTGTACTAATAATTAAACTAGGGATAAGGACAGATTTTCTGCCCTTTGTATCAATTAAAGGTCCGTATATGAGCTGCATAACCGCAAGAACGAATGTGAAAAGTGAAACGGTTAAATTTACAAGATAAAGAGAAGTATGAAACGAATTTTGAATCATCGGCAAGATAGGTGTATAAATATTTTGAGCGAAGGAACCGAGTAAGGCACTCATACAGACAACATATAAAATGAAATTCAGTTTGGTTTTTTCCATAATGTTAACCTCCTTGTCATTTAGTTTCCTTGGAAACTAAATTAATTTTAACATGATTTTCTAACTTGTAAAGATGGAGAAATGATTTTAAAATGGTATATAGTTAAATTGTTTCTTTGGAAACTTAGGAGGCGAACGGATTGGAACGTACAGCGAAACAAATGGAAATACTTTCGGATATTCGTACACTTTTTCATAAAAAAGAAGAGCAGTTGAAAGGAAATAATGAGAAGTTTCTTCGTGAGACAGGTGTAAGCGGTATGTCTTTATCTGAGTTACATGTTATCGAGTGTATCGGAAAAAAGGGTCTTATGAATGTAACGGCTATTACGACAGAAATGGGAATGACGAAGGGTGCAATCTCTAAAATTTGTACAAAGTTGTTTCAAAAGCAATTCGTTGAGAAAATGCAAATGTTAGATAATCAAAAAGAAATTTTCTTCCGCTTAACGGAAAGAGGAAATGAAATATATAAAGCTCATGAAAAATTGCATAAACAAGCTGAAGAAAAGTGGCTGTTACTTTTAGATGGATATACGAAAGAAGAGCAAGATTTTATTCAAAGGTTTATAAAGGATGTCTCTGGTCATTTGGAAATATAATTGGAGGAAAAAATCCCTCCATTTCAAGCCTTTTAAATATAATTTCTGAAAGAACTCATATATAATAGAAAAAGATACTTAACATAGTGAATAATTAAAGAGTCAATATATATAAAGAGGAGAGAATAACATGCTTGAAAATACGGGATTAGTATTAGAAGGCGGCGGTATGCGTGGTGTATATACGGGCGGGATACTAGAATACTTTATGGAACAAGATGTATATTTTCCATATGTAATCGGTGTATCAGCTGGTGCTTGTCATGCAGCGTCGTATCTTTCCAGACAAAGAAATAGAAATAAAACGGTCAATATTGATTATGTATCACACCCACAATATTTATCTTATAAAAACTTATGGAGAAAACGTCAGTTATTTGATATGGATTTCATTTTTCATGAAATACCAGAAAAGCATGTGCCGTTTGATTTTGAAACATACTTTAATAGTCCCGAACGCTTCCTTGTAGGAACGACGGATTGTGAAACAGGGCAGTCTGTTTATTTTGAAAAAGAGGGAACGAATGATGATGCGCTAAATTTATTACAAGCGTCTAGTTCATTACCTTTTATTGCACCAGTAGTAAATTACCGTGGTAAGCAATTGTTAGATGGCGGGATTTCTGATCCGATTCCAGTCCGTAAAGCACAGGAGGATGGATTTAAAAAATCAGTCGTTATTTTGACGAGAAATCATGGTTACGCAAAGAAAAAATCAAAGTTTGGATGGGTTGCAGCGAAAGCTTATAAAAAGTATCCAAACCTTGTTAATACGATGCTAACTCGTTATGAAGTGTATAATGAAACACTTCACTACATTGAAAAAGAAGAGCAAGCGGGTAATTTATTTGTTATTCGCCCGGAAGTGCCTCTTCAAGTAGATCGTATGGAAAAAGATGCGGCAAAACTACAAAGTTTATATGAGCAAGGCTATGAAGATGCAAAGAGACAATTTGCAGATTTACAGGCGTTTTTGCAAAGTTAAAAACCTCTATATAGAGGTTTTTTTATTTATGGTATAATATGGATAAAAATATGTGGAGAGGTGATACATATGGAAAATGTATATAAAGGGGTTAGACATACTGGATTTACTGCAATGCTTATTTTTGGTGGTGTATTTCTACTTCGTTGGTTCATCCATGATGAAATGCTACTGGATCAGCTTATTGGGTTTAGTGTAGGAATGATGATGGTTATTTCATCAGTTTTCATTCAAAAGTATAGTAAAGAATTACAGGTAAACGAAAAATATTAAAGGTTTCTAACCTCTTTTATATTTTTTCATAGTTAAGTAGTTTCGTCTTAGAGGAGGCTTTCATATGATTTTTTTATTTGCGGTATATTTTGTTTTTATTATGACATTGTTAATGACGTTTTTTCTTTCTAAAAGATCATATGAGAAGCCGTTTATTAAATATATACCAGCGTTCATATTGCTTATTTTGGCTTTCATTTCTTCTATTACGTTTGTATTTAATAACGGAATGGGAGAACTTATGATAGCAATCTTCTTAGGCGTTACAGTAATAGCGAACTTTCTCTTACTTCTTGCATTGAAAGTAGTTCGTGTAATTGTTACAAAAGGAAAGTAGCGCATCGGAATTCGACGCGCTACTTTTTATCTACGCTTCTTTTTAATAAATGAAAAGGCTAAAGCTGTAATTAAAATACTGCCTTTAATGATATCTTGTGCATAATAAGGAACGTTCATCATTGTGAGGCCATTTAATATGATCCCAATTAATACGGAACCAAGAAATGTTCCGATGACATTTGGTTTCTTGGCACCGAACATTGCGTAACCGATATAGGCAGCTGCAACTGCATCCATTAACAATGGGGCGCCAGCTGAAACTTGTCCTGTTCCAACACGGCTACATAAAATAATACCACCAATAGAGGCAAGTAAACCGCTAATCATATAAGCATATACACGGTAACGATCAGTAGGGATACCGGCTAGTCTAGCAGCTTCTCGATTCCCACCTGTCATATAAAAGAAACGACCGTACGTTGTTTTTTCTAAAAATAAATATGCAATCAAAACGACGCTAAGCATGATAATGACAGGGACTGGGATTCCTAAAACAGAGCCCTGACCGATAAATAAAAAGGATGGAATAAAATGTCCTGTGGCACCAGACATTCCTTCATAAATAGAAGATCCTTTTGAGAATGTTAAGTGTAGTCCATTCACGATATACATGATACTTAATGTAGCTAGTAAATCTGGTAGCTTAATTCGGATAACGAGTAGTGCATTTAATAATCCAACTAATAGTCCACAAAGAATAGGAATAAGGAGTGTGACTATTAGTTCTTGTCGATATAAAACGAGACAAGAAGCCGCGGTAATTGTGGCTAAACTAGCGGTAGAGCCGACTGATAAATCAAATCCATCTACAATTAATGTAAAGGTAACGCCAATTGCGAGTAACGTTACAATAGAAATAGAACGTAAAATATCACTAATATTGTTGTAGGTTAAAAAAGAATCGTTGGCGATAGAGAAAAAAATTGTAACACCTATAATGATAGCAATCGTGCTAAATTGATAAAAAAGATGGGTAGGTAAATATAACTTCTTAGTTTTATGAATGAGATTCAATGGAAAAGCTCCCTTCAGATAAATGTAAAAGCTGTTCAGGAGATAGGTCATTCGGCAAGTACTCACCTACAAATTCGCCGTTTGCTAGTATGAGAATACGATCGGCGATATGTAGCGCTTCATCTTGTTCTCCTGTGAAATAAATTACGGAATTTCCGCCATCTGTAATGTTGCGAATGGATTGAAAAATGTCTTGTTTCGCAGCGACGTCTACACCTTTAGTTGGCTCGTCCAAAAGAAATAGATTAGGTTTGAATCCATTCCACTTTGCAATCGAGACTTTTTGCTGGTTTCCACCGCTAAGTGAATGAATAAAGGCTTTTGGATCATTTGGTGAGATGCCGAAAGTAGTAATTGCCGCAGTAGCATTATTTAATTCGGTTTGTTTTCGTCTCCAACCTGATTGGTGTAAATTTGTGTGACTTATAATGTCTTCCGAAAGAAATACGCCTTGTTTTCTTCTTTCTTCTGGTACAAGTGCAATTTTCGCTTTAATCGCATCCCGCGGTGTTTTAATCGCTATATTTTGACCGTCGATTTCTGCTTGATAAGTATGACGGGCACCAAATAAAGTTTCAGCAAGTGTTGTTTTTCCGCTTCCAATTAATCCGTATATCACAACAGTTTCTCCTTTTCGTACTGTAAGAGAAAGCGGAGGATGGTCTTTATGTAATTGAAGTTCTTGTACTTTCAATATTTCTTCGCTCCCGAGTTTTGGTGTTGTATTAATAGGAAGTGTAAGTTGTTTTCCAGTCATTGCTTCAACAATTTGTTGATCCGTAATCGTTGTAATGGCTTTAGAAAGTGCAACTTTACCTTTATATAAAACAGTTACTTCATCCGCAAATTTTCGAATCTCTGATAAACGATGAGAAATCAGGATGATGCCAATTCCTTTTGATGTTAAATCTTTTAATAGTTTCCCAAAGGTTTCGACTTCTTTTGGTCCAAGAGAAGAAGTTGGCTCATCTAATAAAAGATAATTTGTATTGTTAGATAGAGCTCTTGCGATGAGAAGTAATTGTTTTTCATGTAATGAGCAGTTTGAAACATCTTCAAGAATATTTAAGTCGGCCTGTACAGCTTGCAAGTATTGTTTAGCGAGTGCCACTAATTTTGATTTTGAAAATAGTGCTTTATTTTGCATTGCTAAATGATCGATTAGTACATTTTCTAATACAGATAATCCAGGAATAAGTCCGTGATCCACTTCTTGTGTTACGAAAGAAATACCATGCTTTTTTGCATCGCGTGGTGAAGTAAAGGAAATAGACTGATTATCAATTTTTATATTCCCAGCAACTGGTTGAATTTCACCAGTTGCTATTTTTAGTAAAGTACTTTTTCCTGCACCATTCATTCCTAGTAAAGCGTGAACTTTTCCTTTTTGTATGTTAATAGAAACATTTTCTAGTACAGGGGTAGAGATGTGATAAGAATATGTAATGTTTTGAAGAGAGAATGTCATCATTTTTTCTCCTTCTCTAATTTTTTCATCCAAGGTGAATATGCATCTTTCGAGTCTCCCCAACCGTTTATATGTTTTGATAATTGATCCATCGTTATATTTTCTTGTGGCAAACTATTTTTCTTTACTAAATAAGGTTCTAGTGAATAAATATCGGGCGTTTGTTCACCAGCGATTTTCTTGTATAAGAAACGCACTTGAACTTTACCGACTTCAGCTGGATCGGTTGCAGCCGTAGCAGTCCAAGGTGAATTTTCTTTTTGCATGAGTTGTAAATCTTCATTACTTAAGTCAATGCTGTATACTTTTATATCTGTACGACCAGCTTGTTCGAGTGCTTTGACGGCCCCCTTAGCAAACTCATCCCACGAAGCGAAAATAGCTTGTAAATCACCTTTTTTCGGATATTTTTTTAGTAAAGCCTCTACTTGTGTTTGCGTATCAAGTGGTGTGTTATTACTAGCGGTACCAAAGCGTGCAACTTCTTTTATATTTGGATAACGTTTATAAAAAGCATCAATGATAACATTGCGACGTTCCATTGGAGCAAATCCGCCAACCCATACGACGGCGATATTCCCTTGTCCATTCAGATCTTCCGCTAACGTTTTTAATGATTTCCATGCAAGACTATAGTCATCTTGATCAATAATCGTTACGCCTGGTAAGCGTAGGTCGTTATCAAATGCAACTACAGGAATATTCGCTTGTAATGCTTTTTCTACTCCGGGTTTTAGTGCTTCAGAGCGACCGTGATCAATTAAAATACCATCAACTTTTGAATTAATAGCAGTATCTAGATTTGCTGCCATTTTTGCTAAATCATTATCAGAATTGTAGACTTGCACACTGCCGCCGAATAGCTCGACTTGTTTTTTGACACCCTCAATATATTGAGAGGAAAAAGTTCCGATGGACATTTGCATAATTAATGCGATTTTTAATGGGTTTTTTACTTGGCTTGGAATTTCTGTTTGTAAATGATTTGCTGCTGTAGTAGCTTCTTTCTTCACCGTTTGTTGCTTTTGTGAAGAGATAGCATCTTGTTCATTTGTGCAAGCTGTTAATGCGAGTAAGAGAATAATGAGTACGGTGGAACATAATTTTTTCATAAAAAAATCCCTCCTAAATTAAGAAAAGAGAGGAGGGAGTGAAAATAAAAACGTCTTTTCATATAGAAAAGACGTCTTATCATATTACTCTTATCTTTCAACACAATGTGTTGTAAGAATTAGCACCGTGCCCATAAATGGGTCGGTTGCCGGGCTTCGTAGGGCTCATCCCTCCACCTGCTCTTGATAAGACATCGAATATTTAACTATTTCGAATTATTCCATAAGTGTATGCTGTTGTCAAATGTTTTTTTGTAAATAAAAAATCCCTCACAACGAGGGATTTTAATGTGGTAAGAAAACTAATTGATAAGCGAACAAGATCCCGAATAAATACACAAGTGGGTGAACAGCACGGAATTGTCCTTTTGCCACTTTCATAAGTGGGTATGAAATAAATCCAAGTGCAATACCTGTTGAGATACTTGATGTAAGTGGCATGCTTAAGATTACTAAAAATGCTGGGAATGCTTCATCGAATGTATCCCAATCGATGTGGCGAACTGAGCCCATCATAAGACTACCAACGATAATTAGTGATGGTGCTGTAATAGCTGAAACGCCAGAAACAGCGCTCACTAACGGTCCGAAGAATGCTGCTAATGCAAATAGAACAGCTACTGTAACAGTTGTTAAACCAGTACGGCCACCAGCTGCAACACCAGCAGATGATTCAATGTAAGCTGTTGATGGTGTTGTTCCGAACATAGCTCCAATTGTTGCTGAGAATGAGTCAGATAGAAGAGCTCGTCCTGCTTTTGGAAGCTTTCCATCTTTCATAAATCCACCTTGTTGTGCAACGCCAAGTAGTGTACCTGTTGTATCGAATAGTGTAACAAGGAAGAATGAGAACACAACGCCGTATAATCCGTAGTTAATTACATCAGATACAGCAGTAATTGGATTTGAAACGATAATTCCTTCTGGTAATCCAGGCATTGATGTAACGCCGCTTGAAAATATTAATTGACCTGTGAAGTAAGCAATAATACCAGTTAATAACATTCCGATAAATAGTGCCCCGTTTATATTTAAAGACATAAGGATAATTGTAATTCCAAGGCCAGCTAATGCTAGTAGAACTGGAGCAGAGTGAAGATCGCCAAGCCCAACTAAGTTTGCATCATTTTTTGTAACAATTCCCGTTAAGCGCAAACCGATAAAAGCAATAAAAAGACCGATACCAGCAGTAAGTGCATGTTTTAAGTTCTCAGGAATTACTTCCATTAATTTCGTACGGAAAGATGTGAATGATAACAAAATTAAAATCATACCTGCTACGAATACAGCAGAAAATGCAATTGCGAAAGTCATGCCTTCATGGGCTTTTACAACAGAATAAGAGAAGTAAGCATTTAATCCCATACCTGGTGCAATTGCGATTGGTAAATTAGTAAAGATCGCCATAAATAATGTTCCGACAACAGCAGCGATAATTGTAGCTGTAAATGCTTGTTCAAACGGAACACCTGCATCCCCAAGGATGACAGGGTTTACGACAATGATATATGCCATTGTTAAAAAGGTAATAATACCTGCCATAATTTCAGTTTTAATAGAAGTTTTATGTTTTGAAAGGTTAAACATATAAACATCCTTTCTTTTTACGAATAATTTTCACAACAGTTATATATAATATTCGTTTTTTAACTATTTTGCAATAGTTTTGCATAAAAACTTTAGAACAACTCATATTTTATGTCGTAAATTCGAATATTAATCGTAAAACTGTGTGTGAATTGCGGTTCTTTAATGTGTAAGTAGTTTTTTTTATTGTGCGCATTATAAGGAGAAAGGAGTTGAAGGAAGTTATGCCGCAGCAAAAAAACTTTTTAACAATGCCAGCACAACATCAAAATAAACAACCTGGTATTGAATCGTTAATGAATCCTCTTCCAAAGTTCGAAGATCCAAGTTATAAAGGAAGTGAAAAGTTAAAAGGAAAGAATGTATTAATTACAGGAGGAGATAGCGGGATTGGAAGAGCTGTTTCTATCGCTTTTGCAAAAGAGGGAGCAAATATTGCGATTGCTTATTTAGATGAGGACGAAGATGCAACTGAGACGAAACAACTTGTGGAAAAAGAAGGCGTGAATTGTGTATTATTGCCGGGAGATTTGAGTAATGAACAACATTGTAAAGAGATTGTAGAAGAGACCGCCCGGCAGCTAGGGGGGCTAAATGTTCTTGTGAATAACGTCGCACAGCAATATCCGCAGCAAGGACTAGAGTATATTACAGCGGAACAGCTAGAAAAAACGTTCCGTATTAATATTTTTTCTTATTTTCATGTTGCAAAAGCAGCCCTCTCTCATTTAAAGCAAGGGGATGTAATTATAAACACGGCATCTATCGTTGCGTATGAAGGAAATGAAACGTTGATCGACTATTCTGCAACGAAAGGAGCAATTGTCGCTTTTACAAGATCGTTATCTCAGTCGTTAGTACAAAAAGGAATTCGTGTAAATGGTGTTGCACCAGGCCCAATTTGGACACCGCTTATTCCATCCAGTTTTGATGAGAAAAAAGTATCACAGTTTGGGAGCAATGTTCCTATGCAAAGGCCTGGTCAGCCGTATGAATTAGCGCCTGCATATGTATATTTAGCGTCTAGTGATTCGGCATATGTAACGGGACAGATGATGCATGTAAATGGTGGAGTAATTGTGAATGGATAGTTTTCATTTATAAGAGCAAAGTAAAGCTAATTGCATTTATCCCGCTATTTGCGGGCAGTAAGATTCCTACCTCAAAATTCGGCGAATGCAAGGAAGTTAGGTGGGAGATACCTGCCCGTAAATGCCCGATTGGTGAAGGCTAATATTCAGTAGGGGATGGACAAACCCTCCCACCGAGTAAAGTTTCACTTTATTATGATGTTAGTGCTAGGGAGGATTTAGATGAAGAAAGTATGGTTTATCGTAATCCTATTTTTCTGCCTGCCAGCTAGCGTTTTTGCTAATACAGATCATTTAATATTAGTTAACCTTACGACGAATCAGCTGTCTTTTTTTGAAGATGGAAACTATACTAGAACATTTCCGATAACGACAGGAAGAGATAGCACCCCGACGCCTGAAGGGAATTTTTGTATTATAACTAAATATAAAAATAAAGAATACCATCGTAAAAAAATAGCTGGAGGTGCTCCGAATAACCCTCTCGGTACGAGGTGGCTAGGTCTAGATAAAAAGGAATATGCAATTCACGGGACAAATCGGGAAGGAACGATTGGAAGCCGGGAGTCGAATGGTTGTATTCGCATGCACGATCGGGACATACAATGGTTATACGACCGGGTACAATTACAGACGAAAGTAATTATTTCTCGTTTTCATACGAGTCCCGAATATGAAGCATATAAGCTAGGTTATCGTGTTGTGAGCTGGAATGGTCGTAAAGTAGAAGAAGAACAAATTGGAATGCTTACGTTAGTAGATCGTGTAAATATATATTGGCAAGAACCAAATGGACAATTGACGAAAGTAAAAACAGTATTGCCAAATGAAAGATACACAGTGTATTCCAAACGAAAAGATGGAACCTATTATATAGGAAACAATTTGTATATTGTAGATGAAACAGGAGAAAAAATTCGTTATGAACAATTACCTTATTCGATTTTAAGTAACCTATATAAACGGAAATATAATGTCCCGTAATAGCTACCGTAAATAGACGGTAGCTTATTTGTGATGAAGTTTAGTTGGTTTTAATGATTTCATACCAATTGCGCGCCTGTAAATAGTGAGATGAAAAAATTGAAACAGCAACTATTATGTTTTGCTGAATATAATACAGTACAGACTGGGGGGCGGTCACATTATGAAAAGTGAATTTGCATTTAAAATTTTCTTAATCACGACTTGTTTATTTATCGTGTATTTATATGCGTTACTCGTCTTTTCCTTTTATGTTCCATATATTGATTTAATATTGTTCGTCGGATTTATTTGGGCATTTGTTAAAGCGAGGGAAGGGGAGAAGAGTGTATATCGACGCATTACTTTATGCGGGACGGTCCTTCTCGTTATTTTGTACTTTTTTATGATGCATGATGTTTGGAGAGGAATGTAAAAAAGCATACGACTAATCGTATGCTTTTACGTTTAATATTTCGGTTTAAATGTATGACAACACGTTTCTACACTCGTTGTTACAGAACTTTCAAGCGTCTCGTTTGTTAAAGTAGCGTTTGTATATGAACTGTTTTCAATTTGACCTGCTTCTTGTGCATCAGGTTGAACAACGATTGCACTTGCTTGACAAAGGTTACCTTGTCCCCAAAATGAGCAATTGGAAACAGAGCATTTCACTTCTGGCATAAAACCCCCTCCTTATACATTAGTGTGGGAGTTTACACGCATTTCATGTATAGAAGGAGTTTCCTTTTCTTATTATTTTTTCGTTTGCTCAAGCCACTCTTTTAATTTGTCTTCCGGTTGTTCGCCGCTAATACGGCTCACTTCTTTACCATCTTTAAAATGAATGATTGTTGGAGTTCCTTTAATTTTATATTCATCCCAAGGAGCATCTAATTTTTCAATATCCATAACTTTCATATCAACATTCAAGTCTTTAGCCATTGGTACTACGATAGGAGATAGCTTTTGACAATGAACGCAAGATGTTTGATAAAAGTATACTGTTTCTTCTTTTTTCTCTTTTAAATTCTTTTGGAGATCTGAAAGAGAGATTTTATTTGTATAGTAGTCAGGGCCATTTGTCTTACTATCAGTAGCATTATCAATTTTTTGGCTTGTTGAAGCATTTTTTTCTTCCATTTGTGTTACAGCGAAAATTGCTGCAAACAAGGCGATAATAATACCGCCAAATATAAGCATTTTTTTCATTCTTTCATCTCCTTATTTGTTTTTAATTACGATGAAGCTACAAACAGCGATTGTGATAAAGCCGATAAGTGCTAAAAACGGGATTGTCACAAAGCCGAACCAGTTTATGTATTCTCCCGTACAAGGTACGCGGCCGCAAGCTGCCCCAGCAGCTGAAAATGCTGCGATTTTTTGAATTGCATAGTGATATAAAGAAATACAAGCACCAATACTTGCGATTGGTAAAGAATAACTTGCAATGCGATAGTCTTTCTTTACTACAGCGATACCGAGCCATAAAACAAATGGATACATAAAAATACGTTGATACCAACAAAGGACACAAGGCTCAAATTTCATAATTTCGGAAAAGTATAGACTTCCTAATGTAGCAATAAACGAAGCTCCCCATGCAGTAAGTAAAGCATATTCTTGCTTTTTTTCTCGTCCCATATTTTATACCTCACTTATAATAGTTACATACTAAATTATAGTATGAAGTAGTAGGGAAAAGAAAGAAAAAATATGTTTATCAATAAAAGTTTTATGAGGAGAAACATTTATTGATATGAACATTTTAAAAAGCGCCATTCTCATAAAGAGAATAGCGCTATATTTTACATTTGAATTTGCTCTACTTCTTCTACATGTGACTTTTGGGATGCGTGGTCAATATATTGAAATAGGAGCTGCAATTGTTTATCAACTTCTGGTAGTTCTTTACTGTATTGATAAGCGTGTAAAAAATGCTCAATACGCTTAGAAAATAATTGATCGTTCGTTTGAACCATGAGAACGAGTAATTTATCCCAATTACAGCAATACGTGTAATAGAGAGCTTTATCATAGTCGTTATATGTTTGCACTGTGTACCCTCCTTACCGAGGAGTTATATATAGTGTGTGACAAGTAAGGAGAAATACACTTGAAAGAATTTGTTAAGAAAAAAGGTGAATGAAAAGAGAAAAATGAGGGATTTCCTCGTTTTTATGCTTTTGGCATTGGCGTAGGTGTTGGCTTGCCATAGCCTTCTTTGTATTTATTGTCGATATAGTTACGAATTTCGAGCGTTGATTTTCCTTTTTGTTTCATAGAAGCCGATTCAACCGCGATTTCTAGGCAGTTGACACAAGTTGTTGCGTGGGAATCCCAAACAACTTCACCATTCTTTTTAATTTCACGAATAAAGCAGTTTTTATTGTTTTTATGTCCTACACTCTCACCGCAACCGCAGTAACATGGAATCCAATCTAATAGCTCTGCATTTTGTCCAGCGACAGTGTAGATATCTTTCATTTGCGGATCAAGCTTGTCTAGAAAGGTAGGGAGTGTGTCGACTCCTTTTGTTTTTTCTTGAATATCAGCTTGCTGAGTGTGCGTGGCATGATCATGTTCTTCTTTTGATTCAGAAGATTTTTTGTCATTTGTACTAGTACTCCCGCATCCAGCAAGAATTAGGCTCAGTACTGCAAGTAAAGAAAATACATACTTTTTCATTCGCTTGTCCCCTTTACAAATGTATTAACCAAATTGTATCAAATATCATGGTGTGTCGGGTGAAGATTTTTTCGACTGATATTTGAAGCGCCATCGTAGTGAATGGAATAGAAATAAAATTGGGATATAAGCGTATACAATATATAAACCAGCTTGAGACAGTACTGTATTTAATGTATTAATACTTTCACGGTTTGTGAAAAATAAGGATGAAATAAATATAGCTGCAATAAAAAATGGAAGTGTAATTTTAAATGGTACATGAAAAGACCTTTTACTAATGCAACAAGAAGACCAAATTGTTAAACAAAGATTAGGTAAAATAATAAGATACCATATGAAAATAATGATGTACTCAAACCTTTGGATAAAAGGAATCTTTATAATTTTTAGCATTGTTAATGTTGGCCAAATTGTATGATGTAGTTGTCCTTGGCTATAGTACATAAGGGAAACGATGGCTAGTATTACGTATAGAATTGTTGTAAAAGCAATACCACCATGCGCCCATTTATTTAATGATTTTTCTTTTTTTATAAATGGATAAAAAACAAGAATTGCTTCAAATCCAAGAAATTCTAATGCAGATGATTTCGCTGCAGTTAGAATTTCTAAAGGTGAATGAGTTAGAATTGGGAGAATGTTACGGACATGCGCGTATTTCATTGGGAAAACTAAGAAAAATAGGACGAAAATCGGTATTACGACGCCCCAAAAACACATTCCTGTTACAGAGCGAAAACCACCTTTAATTACGTAGTAAGTCACAAGTAAAAATAATAAAGTTAATTTCCACGGTTTAATTGTAGGGAAGACCCAAACTTGAATGACTTCAATATATGTACGAAGGACAGTAAGGCAAAATAATAGAAGGTATGCAGCAAAGCATACGGACAAAAATGTTCCAGTCCACTTTCCGAAACATGTCGTATGAATATTCATTAAATCATTATCTTTTTCTAACATTTTAAGCATGCAAAATAGCACGATATGAGTTGCAATGCCCGCAACAATAAGAGAAATCCAAGAATCATAACCGGCATATTGTGCAATAATCCTTTGGTAACCTAACACACCTACTCCAATTTGAAGGGAGTGTAATAGAAGAAATGTGAAATAAGGGGAAACAGTATGTGTTTTATCTTGTCCAGCCATTACAGCACCTCACTATTCTCCGATACCAGATTGTACGACATTAATTTTCACATTAACTGCAACGTCTACGCTAGGATACATTTCTTGAATTTGTTTCATGCTCCATTTTCTTGAGTGACTACGAATTTCTTCACGTATACCGATTGGATCGATTTCTTTTTCTTGGAATTGTTTTATTAATTCGTTTAAATGTTTTTCAAGTGTCTTTTCTACATGTTTTTTTACGTAAGTTACATTTTCGCTCTTTGATAAATCAAGCCAGTCAGGGGCATTTTTTATAAGTCCATTTAATTTCAGTCGAATGTGAACTTTCGGAATGTCACCGGCTTCGGAAAGGGAACAAACACTATTTCCAGATAAGTTTTGGGTTGCGATTAAGCCTTTATGTTTACCTTGACGTATCGGAACTTCGTAACGTCCATTGTTAGTTGGATTAATGAGTAATTTAAATAAAAAAGATCCTGTTTTATCTGTATACATAGCTACTTTATCCTTTTTTAAAAAAGCGAGTCCTTTAATGGAAGCAGACTTGTCTTCTGCAACTTGAATGTAAGGAAGAAATGGATCGCAGCCAGATGAATAAAAATCATATAGAAAAATATTTAAGGCCATCCGAGGGATTGTCTCCGTTTCTATATTTTGCTCCAATAAATCAGATAGATATAGCGATCCATTTGTTTTGACATGTTTAAGTAATTCTTCTGTTGAACCGTCTACAAGCGCTAGCTGCACATCTCGGCCAATGTTAGGGTCACGTTGTAAGTTGTTAATAATATCTCCGATTCCACGTTCACCGAATGATTTTCCAAATAGGACAACGCGCATTTGACCTACAGCAATCGTATGTGGTGATTTTGCGTTTAGAAGTGAAGAGATTGTTTCAATGGTACCAGCGGTAGTGGATTGAGTTTCTGGTTTTGATTGCACTCCTTTTGTGTAATCTGGATAGAGAATCGTCCCACGAAATTTCTTCTCTTTCGTTATATCGAATCCACCCACATGAATAATCCGCTGTGTATCTACTATGTTAGATTGTGTACAGCCGGATAGAAAAATTAAAATGATAATGGAAGAGCGTAATAAAATATTTTTCATTTTTCCTCACCGTCGCGTTTTTCTTTCGCTTGGTTTGGATCATAGCGCCATTTCTTCTTTGGTCTTAGAAAAGAAGCCCGTCCTGCAGTTTGACTAAATGGAAGACGAAGGAGCCCTTCAGCTGTACCTAACCCGCGAAATGGATATAAAGGTAATAAATAAGGTGATCCAAGTGATTTTAAGCGAATTAAATGAGCTAATATGAATACAAATCCGACGATTAGCCCTACACCTCCAAATGCTCCAGCTAAAATGATGAGGGGAAATCGTAATATCCGGATAGTGGAAGACATTTTTACTGTTGGTGTTGTAAAAGAAGCAAGCGCAGATAACGCAACCGCAATTAATAAAATAGTACTCGTTAAAGCAGCCTCAACAGATGCTTGGCCAATGACAATCCCCCCAACAATACCAATCGTTTGACCAACTTTAGTCGGTAAACGAGCTCCAGCCTCGCGCAGTAATTCGATTGTAATTTCTAAAAAAAGTGCCTCTAAAACAGGTGGGAATGGTACATTGGCTCGGGAATAAATAATTGGTCCAAGTAAATCTGCGGGAATCATTTGATAGTGATACGTTAATACAGCTGTATAAATAGCTGATGAAAATAGAGAGAATGCTGCTCCGAAAAAACGAACCAATCTAAGAAATGAGCCTGCTATCCATGGTAAATAATAATCTTCTGGAGATACGAAAAAATCGAGTAATGTCGCCGGTCCAGCTAATGCATAGGGTGAACCATCTGTTAAAATGACAACACCACCATTAATGAGTGCATAAACAGAACGATCTAAGCGCTCTGTAGGTAGTAAAACAGGGAAGGGAGAGTTACTATTATCGCTAATAAATTGTTCGATCATAGTCGCATCGAAAGGAACATCAAAGTCAATGCCTTGTAGGCGCTGCATCGCAGTATTGACGTGCTGATCATTTGTAATGCCTTCGATGTAAGCAACTATGACCTTTGTTTTTGATATAGAGCCAACTACAACTTCTTTGAAAACTAATTGCTCCGTTACAATACTTCGGCGAAGTAAGTGTGTATTTGTATCAATATTTTCAACGAATCCGACTTTGGGACCGATTACACTATATTCATTTTCTGTATCGTTATATAATCTTGTACCTAAAGCTAAACTTTCAGCGCGAAGAAGTGCATATTCGGCTGCTTTGGAATTAACTTTTAGCTGCAAAAGTACATATCCACCTAACAGTTTTTCACGGATATCATCAATAGAAGGATTGGTGATAATCTCCTCAAGTGTGACGATATTTGCTATGTCACTTATATTTTGAATGTGATCTAATTCTTTTTTGATAGGTGTTAAAATGAATCGATTAATAATAAGTGATTCTACTGTAGATTTATAATAAAACAAACATAATGTCCCATCGTCTACTACGTTATAAGAAACGAAATCACTAGATTCTTTCATCGTGTGGATAAACTCGGGAATGGAACAGATTGTTTTTTTATTCTTTTTAGATGTTGAACGAAACATTTTCTCACCCCTGACATGCACCATTTACTTGTGTTAGTTTTTGGGAAAGACGGGAATTTATACTTGAAAACTGAAAGTTCATAAAGTGAAACTTTAATCAGTGGGATTTTGTTCATTCCCCACTGATTATTAGCCCGCACCAATCGGGCTTTTACGGGCAGCCCGACTCCCACCTAACCTCTTTGCTCCAGCAGAATTTTGAGGTGGGAGTTTTACTGCCCAGAAATAGCGGGATAAAGAAAAGGAAGAGTAATGAATATCTCTTCCTTTTTGGCAGGCTAATTTGTTTTCTTTTCTTTAATAGATTGTACTAATTTAATCATCTCTGCTCGTATATCTTCTTTTTTAACATTTAATTTTTCCGCAATTTGTTTAATATCCATGCCATCTTTTTTCATTTTTAGTACATCATCGAGAGGGGTATTACTTTTTTGAGCGATGATTGTTAACACCGCGAGCTGACGTAAGCCGATGTTATACTCTTTCATTTTTTGTTTTAGCTGATCAGGTGTAGATTTGTGCATGTTTGCTAATTCTTGCAGTAGTGCTTTTTTCGTTTCTTTATTCATATGATGTTTTTTCAATTTACTTGGGTCTACACCGAAATGCTCGGCTGTTTTCTCCCAAGATTTATTTTGCTTATAGTAAGCTAAAACGTCCTTAATTTCTTTTTTACTTATTCTTGCAATGTGGGCAGCTTTCCAAATTTCATGTTTATTATAGCCGAGTTTTTCGAGCGACTGCATTTCTTCTGAAATAGGCTTATGATGGTGCATTGTTACTTCTTTTGGCGTGGCAGCGGAAGCAGAAGCAGAAGCAGAAGCAGAAGCAGAAGCAGGAAAGGCAGATATCCCGCACAATAATGCTGCCATAGTCATACTTACTGCGATTTTCTTATACATGTAAACTCCTCCTAGATGGGTAATGTGGAAAACTTACACATATCATTTCCATAAAATGTGAAAAACTTGTGAACAAGTTAAGTTTTTTTATTCACAGTATAAAAAGAAGTTTTTCATGGTTTTCCAACATAAAACATTGATTAATAGTGAAAAACTAGGTTATAATCGAAATTGAAAATCAATATCAATGACGGATTTATACATATAGATAAAAATAAGGGAGAGAAAAATATGACTACATATACTTCCATCGCAAATGTTATTAAAGAAAGACGTTCTGTTCGTACATTTACAAATAAAGCAGTAGAAAAAGAGCTATTAATTGAACTATTAAACGACGCAACATGGGCACCGAATCATAAACATCGTGAGCCATGGAATTGTAAATTATATATTGGAGAAGGCCGTCAGAAATTAGTAGACGCAGTATTAAACTCTTTCACAGAAGAAGAAAGAGCAAAACGCGGCAAAATTTTATCTGATCGTTTCTTAAGCACACCTGCACAAATCGTTGTTTACATTAATGAAGATCCGCGTCAAATTCCACGTGACGAAGATTACGCTGCAACATGTGCATTTATGCAAAACTTCCAATTACTTGCTTGGGAACGCGGCTTAGGCTGTGTTTGGAAATCAGGTGGATTAAACTACAATCCACTATTTATAGAAGGAATCGGTTTAACAAGAGGTCAACGCATCATTGGAATTCTTCATATCGGCTATTTCGATAAAGCACCAGAAGGAAAAGCTCGTACACCGATTACGGAGAAGATGGAGATCATTGAAGGTTAATTAGAAAGAGGCATTCTCGTTTTTTAAGAGGGTGTCTTTTTATTATGCAATCAATCCTCATGAAAGCTTGTTCCTCATCATACACTTTCTTAAGGGAAAGTGTAAGGAGGGAAAATAATGAGAGCAAGTGATGATAAAGCACTACAATATGCGATTGCTGAAATTACGGAAATTGCGACTGGATTTGGTCTTGATTTTTATCCGATGCGCTATGAAGTATGTCCAGCGGAAATTATCTATACATTTGGTGCATATGGGATGCCGACGAGGTTTTCGCATTGGAGTTTTGGAAAGCAATTTTTCAGAATGAAATTACAATACGATTTAGGACTTAGTAAAATTTATGAACTCGTTATTAACTCTAATCCATGTTACGCCTTTTTATTAGATACGAATTCTTTAATTCAAAATAAATTAATCGTGGCGCACGTTTTAGCACATTGTGATTTCTTCAAAAATAATATTCGTTTTTCTAATACGAAACGCGATATGGTGGAGAGTATGGCAGCGACAGCAGATCGTGTGAAGGCGTATGAACATAAGTATGGAAGAGAAGAGGTAGAAACATTTTTAGATGCCGTACTTGCCATTCAAGAACATATTGATCCATCGCTTATGCGTCCGAAACTTGCATGGAGTATTGAAGATTTAGAAGAGGATGTAGAAAAGAAAAAGATATCACAGTACGATGATTTATGGAATTTAGATGATCGAAACAAAAAGAGAGAACGACCTAATATGCATAAAAAGAAGAAAATCCCACCGCAGCCAGAAAAAGATTTACTCCTCTTTATTGAAGAATATAGCCGTGAGCTAGAAGAGTGGCAGCGCGACATATTAACGATGATGCGTGAAGAAATGTTATACTTCTGGCCACAGCTTGAAACGAAGATTATGAATGAAGGTTGGGCTTCCTTCTGGCATCAACGCATACTTCGTGAAATGGACTTAACATCTGGTGAAGCAATTGAATTTGCGAAATTAAATGCAGGTGTCGTACAGCCATCAAAAACAAGTATTAATCCATACTACCTCGGTATTAAAATGTTCGAAGATATTGAAGAGCGCTATAACAACCCGACAGAAGAAATGAAACGACGCGGTGTGAAACCTGGTTCTGGTCGTGACAAAATCTTTGAAGTACGGGAAATTGAATGGGATGTATCGTTCCTAAGAAACTATTTAAATAAAAAACTTGTAATGAGAGAAGATATGTACTTATTCCAGCGCCAAGGAAAAGAATATAAAGTAATTGATAAAGAATGGGAGCATGTACGCGATCAACTTGTAAATATGCGTACTAATGGAGGTTTCCCATACTTAGTAGTAGAAGATGGAGACTACTTAAAGAATGGGGAATTGTACATTAAACATAGCTATGAAGGAATTGAGTTAGATTTAAAATACTTAGAAAAAGTATTACCGTATCTTCATCAGCTATGGGGAAGAACAGTGCATATGGAGTCGATGGTGGAGAGTAAGGGTGTTGTATTTTCTTATGATGGGAAGATGGTGCATCGGAAGTATGTGTGATGAAAAGAACGGACATAGAATTTCTTGTCCGTTCTTTTTATTTTGAAAATGGTAAATATGCTATTCTTGAAGAAAGGGAGTTACATATAGAAATGGAGCGATTCAAGTGAGCAAAGTAGGGGTATGTCAGGTGGATATTACGCCGCCTTTAGGTATTGATTTTATTGGATACCATAGAGATACAGGAATTAATAATATTGAAGAGCACATTTACGGGACAATCTTTGTATTTGAAAAAGATGAAGTGAAGACTGTATTTATAAGTATTGATAACATTGGAATGTTAGTAGAAGATACGAATATTATTCGTGAACGAGTAGCTAGTGAGCTTCATGTACCATTTGAGCAAATAACTGTCGTTTATACACATACTCATTCTGGTCCGGAAACAGTCGGTGATCATCCTTTAATAAAGTCGTATAAAACGATTTTACTAAATAATGTAGTGCAGGGTGCTATTACTGCGAATAATAATATGCGGTCATGTGAAGTTGGGTGGGATGTTACGACAGGTGATATTGGAGTAAACCGAAGAGAGAGGACACCTGATGGAAAAGCAAAGATGGGCATAAATATAGAGGGTATTGTAGATAAAAGAATTGGTGTTTTAGCAATGAGAAATGCTGAGTCAAAGGAGTTAGCTGGGGTCATTGTATTTTGTACTGCTCATCCGAATGTTTTAAAAGGGGATAGCGATGTATTATCAGCAGATTATCCTGGAATGACGCGAGAGATTCTGGAGAAAATAGTAAACTGTCCTGTTATTATTGTTCAAGGTGCCACTGGAAATGTGAATGCGAAGTATCGTGGTTCACAGGAAGCATTAAAACAAATGGCTTACGTACTCAGTGGACATGTGTTAACGATATTACCAACAGTTACATATAGACCAATTGTAAATCTAAGAACTATTTCGAGTACGATGCAAATGAAATTAAAGGATATTCCAGAAATTGAAGAGATAAAAAGAATGGCCCAATTAGCTGAGAAGCAGTGGGGTGTGAATACTGAAGAATGGCTTACTATCGTTTTAGAAAAGCATAGGAGAAACATTCAGCAAGTAAGTATTGATTTAGAAATTCAATTGTTTCAAATTAATGATGGGATATTCTCTGGAATACCGATGGAACCTTTTTCAGAAACCGCTTTAGAAATGAAAGAGAGTGTTCAAAATGAATTAGCTTTCTTTGGTGGCTATACGAATGGATATATTGGTTACTTACCGACAAAAGAGGAGTATGCATATGGTGGATATGAAGTGGAATTAAATCCTGTTGTGTATGGGCCGGTTACAAAGTTGTTGATGCCGCCAGAGGAGAATACGGCAGAGCTGATCGTGCAGAGAGTTACGGAATTATATAATGTATAAAATATGGGTATCCCATATATTTAAAACAAAATTTAAAGGAATCAATGATTTTAATAAAGCTGTAAAAAACGAATCCATTTTGAAAAAGAATAATCAAAGTGGATTCGTTTTTTATATGGAGTTTTTGTTTACCAAACAGGTCGTATGCTCGATGATAATTTTCCTGTATTTTCTTTAGTAACGAATGTTGTTAAATCCTCTTTAAGCATTTGCATTCGTTCTGCACCTATGTTTGCAATCCATCGTTGTTCTATTTCAGCTACTATTTCTTCTTTTGCTTTCATTACTGCTAAACCACGCTCGGTTAAAACAATAATTTTACCTCTTTTATCAGTAGGATGCGTTTGGCGCGTGACATAACCACTGTTCTCAAGAGAATCTACCATTTTACTTATGGCTTGTTTTGAAACCCCTAAAGATTCAGCTAGTTCTATACCGGTTGCTCCATTAGGAAGGATGCGTTTGAACATAAAACCGTGCGCTGGCCTAATATCTTCAAATCCTAATTCACTTAATTTGTCATGTAGTTCAGTAATTAATGTGCTGAAAGATAGTGATAAAAGTGATGTAAGATCTAGTTCGTTAAGTGTTTGATAAGTCATGTATATAACCTCCTTACTTATAGTCAATTTAATTGACTATAAGTAGAATCTATTGTACTATACAGGATATAGTCAATCAAATTGACTATATAATAGTAATAGAACAAATAATGATTTATCTAAATAATATCAATGAATTATGGGGGTTTCACATGGTTAATATCGTTAAAATTAGAGGGAGTGTATTTGCACCGTATGCTTTGCTGAAACCTATTCAGGATCCTGCGACGGGAAGAGTGTTTGAATATGCCGGAGATGCACGTGAATTTACACCATACGCTGTGAACACAAAGCGTTCAAGATTAGAACAAGAAGTGGTTGTTGATTTTTATAAAAGAGAAATTTTTACATATGCAGATGCTTGTATCGTTACTGTGAAAATTACAAATCCAGATGGCTCAATTGAGTATCAAAAAGGAGAAACAAGTACAGAAAACATTGCATGTACAAATATTGTATGGAGTGAAGATGAAGTTTCATTTGAAATGAGAGCAAGTGCAAGTGCAAGTAATCCGTTAAACGCGGCAGCACCTGCAGCTGATTATTTTTTGACTATACGAGTTAATGAAAGTGGTACTGTGCATGTTGAAGGTTTACATGATGGTTTTCCTTGCTATGAATTTTATAAACAAATAGACTTTGGTTCATTTGAATTAATATACACACATGATTTCAGAGAAACGGATGATACCCCAGCAGCACTAGCTGGAGAAATGGAATATAGTTTTAAAGCGACAATCTAATAAATATAGCGCTATTTTTCAGAAGGAAGTAGCAAACGTAAAAGAGAAAGCTATTGGTTCTAGGATTGAAATTGTGGTCTATTTTATTCAATAGTATGCAGTATATAAAATTAGAATTATAGGGGTGTTTCTTATGACGAATATCGTTAAAATTAGAGCCAGTGTATTTATTCCAATGTCTTGGACAGAACCGCGGAAGGATGTACAAACAGGGAAAGTAATCCAGTTTGAAGGTGATTCACGTGAATTTACACCACATGCGGTAAATACTATGCGCTCTAGAGTTGAGCAAGAGGTAGTAGTGGACTTTTATAAAGAAGAAGTGTTTTCATATGCAAACACGGGTGTTACGACAGAGAAGGTCACAAATCCAGATGGTTCTGTGAATAAAAGAACAGGAAAAGCGAGTACTGAAAATATTGTGTGTACGGATATTTCATGGAATTCTGATGGTGTGCAATTCAAAATGAGTGCAAGCGCTAGTAATCCGTTAAATGTGTATGCCCCTCCTGTGGACTATTTATTAACTGTATGTGTGAACAAGGATGGTAGTATCGATATTCAAGGAGAACATGATGGATTCCCTTGTTTCGAATTTTATAAGCAAGTAGATTTCGGTTCATTTGAACAAATTTATACACATGATTTTAGAGAAACTGGTGATACACCTGAAGCGTTAGGTGGAGAAATGGATTATAGTTTTACAAAGAGCTTATAGGAAGTATGACAAATTACTTCATTCGTAAATGAATTCAGCCGTCAAAAATAAGTATTACTCTATAACGCCGCCTTTAGGCATGGATTTAATCATACAGAAAGGAACCTGGAGATATCTAGGTTCTTTTTTGTTTCGAATTTGTGAACAAAAGATATATATATTGAAAATGATTTTTGTATATTTTATTATATACCCATACGGGTATGAGTTTTTTGTTTGTAATACATGGAGAAATTAAATAATAAACAACATGGAGGTTTAAAATATGTCTAGAAAAATTGTTGTAGTAGGTGGAGTTGCTGGTGGAGCATCAGTAGCTGCAAGGCTTCGTCGCTTAAGTGAAGAAGATGAAATTATTATGGTTGAACGCGGTGAATATATTTCATTTGCAAACTGTGGATTACCATACTATATTGGCGGTGTAATTACAGAAAGACAAAAACTATTAGTGCAGACAGTTGAAAAGATGTCAAAGCGCTTTAATTTAGATATACGTGTATTGAGTGAAGTAGTAAAAATTAATAAAGAAGAGAAAACAATTATTATAAAGAATGTAACTACAAATGAAACATATAACGAGGAATATGATGTTTTAATTCTTTCACCAGGGGCGAAACCAATTGTTCCACCTATTCCGGGTATTGAAGAAGCGAAGGCGTTGTTTACTTTACGAAATGTACCTGATACAGATCGTATTAAAGCGTACATTGATGAGAAGAAACCACATCATGCGACGGTTATTGGTGGTGGATTTATTGGAGTAGAAATGGTTGAAAACTTAAGAGAACGAGGAATTGATGTTACTCTCGTAGAGATGGCCAATCAAGTGATGCCACCGATTGATTATGAAATGGCGGCATATGTACACGAGCATATGAAAAAGCACAATGTTGAGCTTATTTTTGAAGACGGTGTAGATGCATTAGAGGAGAATGGGAGTATTGTACGTCTAAAGAGTGGGTCAATTATAAAGACAGATATGCTTATTTTAGCAATTGGTGTACAACCAGAGAGTAGTTTAGCGAAGGGTGCAGGATTAGAGCTAGGAGTTAGAGGAACGATAAAAGTAAATGAGAAATTTCAAACATCGGACCAACATATATATGCAATTGGTGATGCGATTGAGGTGAAAGATTTTGTTACAGAAACAGAAACAATGATTCCTTTAGCGTGGCCGGCTAATCGTCAAGGCCGCATGTTAGCAGATATTATTCATGGTCATACGGATTCTTTATATAAAGGTACGATGGGAACTTCAGTGGCTAAAGTTTTTGATTTAACAGTTGCTTCGACTGGAGTAAATGAAAAAATATTAAAACGATTAAATATACCCTATGAGCTAGTACATGTACAGGCCAATTCTCATGCTGGATACTATCCAAATGCTACGCCAGTACTAATAAAATTAATTTTTAATAAAGAGAGTGGAAAAATTTATGGGGCACAGGCTTTAGGACGTGACGGGGTAGAGAAGCGTATCGATGTTATTGCAACGGCAATGAAGGCGAATTTAACTGTAATTGATTTACCGGATTTAGAATTATCATATGCACCACCGTATTCTTCCGCAAAAGATCCAGTAAACATGGTAGGGTATGCGGCAAGTAATATAGTAGATGGTTTTGTTGATACAGTACAATGGCATGAAATTGATCGTATTGTTGAAAATGATGGATATCTGATTGATGTTCGAGATCCTAATGAATTAAAGCAAGGAATGATCAAAGGTTCTATTAATATTCCATTAGATGAATTACGTGATCGCTTGGATGAAGTGCCATTAGATAAAGAAATATATATTACTTGTCAGCTTGGTATGAGGGGATATGTTGCAGCACGTATGTTAATGGAAAAAGGATATAGGGTAAAAAATGTAGATGGTGGCTTTAAATTATACGGAACAGTATTACCAGACCGGATTGTATATTGATATTTGTTCATCTTTCACTTCAAAATTTGGTGGAGGATGAACCCCCATGGATTAAGGTTTCACTTTTTGTTTTGCGAACATGTAAGATGAAAAATAAAAATAGGGGTTTACAATATACCCTGCAGGGTATATTATATTGTCATAAGTTATAAATGGTGACATAATGGTAATGAGGTGATTATAGAATGGAATATAATCAAGATATGAAAAATAGATTGAAACGTATTGAAGGTCAAGTTCGTGGTGTGCTTCGCATGATGGAAGAGGGAAAAGATTGCCGAGATGTTATTACACAGTTAACTGCATCCCGTTCTGCACTTGATCGTACAATTGGACTCGTTGTTGGAACAAATTTAGAGCAATGTTTGCGCGAGCAGTTTGAGACAGGTAATGGCTCAAATGAGGAGTTAATTAAAGAAGCTGTTCAATTACTTGTAAAAAGCCGATAATCTGTCAAACGTATGTGTTGACAGATTTTTAAAAACATTTTATCATACCCCTACAGGTATATGTATAATGATTAGGGAGGAAATGATTATGAGTATAAAAGTGGATATGAGTTTAGATTGTAAAGGTTTGGCCTGTCCGATGCCGATTGTGAAGACGAAGAAGGCGATGGAAAGTCTCGCATCAGGGCAAGTGATTGAAGTTCAGGCAACAGATAAAGGGTCTACTGTAGATATACAAAGTTGGGCGAGTAAAGTAGGTCATCAATATATCGGTACGAAACACGAAGGCGATTTATTGATGCATTACGTTAGAAAAGCACATGAACATGAAATGAATGAAATAGTGAAATATCCTCATACAATTACGAATTCGGAATTGGAAGAGATATTATTAAGTGGTGAAGAGTGTATTATATTAGATGTTCGTGAAGCGGCGGAATTCGCTTTTGGTCATATTCCATCGGCTATTTCAGTTCCATTAGGCGAACTGGGCAGTGCAGCGTTAGATCAGACGAAGCAAATTTATGTTGTTTGTCGAACTGGTAACCGTAGTGATGTAGCTTGCCACATGTTGAAAGAGAAAGGTTATGCAAATGTGAAAAATGTCATTCCAGGCATGTTAGAGTGGCAAGGGAATGTGGAAAAATAAAATTTTTTAAACAAAAACATACCTATGGGGGTAATAAGATGAATGTTAAACCGTTACAAGCAAAAGATGTTGCAGAGAAAGTTTTATTCGGAGAGTTATTTATTTTAGATGTTCGTAATGAGGCGGATTATGAAGATTGGAAAATTGAAGGAAAAGAAGTTACTTCAATGAATGTGCCGTACTTTGATTTATTAGAGGGTGTAGATCATATTGTTAGCGAACTACCTAAAGATAAAGATGTTTTAGTAGTATGTGCAAAAGAAGGGTCTTCTATATTTGTGGCAGAGCAATTAACAGAGGCTGGATTAGAAAATATTTATTATTTATCTGGTGGTATGAAGGCTTGGAGTGAATATGTAAAGCCTATAAAGGTTGGAGATTTAAAAGATGGCGGAAGTATGTATCAGTTTAACCGTCTTGGAAAAGGTTGCTTATCATATATGGTCATTTCTAAAGGACAAGCTGCTGTTATTGATGCAGTACGAACAGTTGAGGCATATGAGGAATTTGCAAAAGAACAAGGTGCTGTAATTACAAATGTAATGGATACACACTTACATGCGGATCATATTTCAGGAGGTCGTAAGCTAGCTGAGAAAGTAAACGGGACGTATTGGTTACCGCCGAAAGATGCGGAAGAAGTTGTATTTTCTTATGAGCCACTTGTAGAGGGTGCTGTAATTACTGTTGGACAAACAAAGATTGATATTGAGGCAATCTATTCGCCTGGACATACAATTGGTAGTACTTCATTTATTGTAGATGATGAGTATTTATTATCAGGCGATATTTTATTTGTGGATTCAATTGGGCGTCCAGATCTTGCTGGAAAGGCTGAAGATTGGGTAAGTGATTTACGTAATACTTTATATAGCCGATATAAAGAGCTATCTCAAAGTTTAATTGTGTTACCGGCTCATTATTCAAAAATAAGTGAAATGGATGAAAATGGTGTTGTGAGCGCAAAGTTAAAAGATTTATTTGCGTATAATGCAGGGCTAAATATTGAGGATAAGGAAGAGTTTCGTAAAGTTGTAACGGAGAATTTACCACCTCAGCCAAATGCTTACGAAGAAATTCGTCAAACGAATATGGGTAAAATTCATCCGAGTGCAGATGAAGAGCGTGAAATGGAGATTGGTCCAAATCGTTGTGCAGTTCATGAATAATAAAATAAATGAAACATGGAGGAATAGATGATGAATGTAAAACAAGTATTAGATGCGAAAGGATTAGCATGTCCAATGCCGATTGTAAGAACGAAGAAGGCAATGGAAGCATTACAATCAGGGGAAGTGTTAGAAGTACACTTAACAGATAAAGGTGCGATTAAAGATATTCCAGCATGGTCACAAACAAGCGGTCATGAAGTGTTAAAGCATACAGAAGAAGACGGCGAATTAAAGTTCTGGATTAAGAAAGCTTAATTATAAAAATAGGAGGCATATAAGATGAAAGTGAAAGAAGTATTAGATGTAAAAGGATTAGCATGTCCAATGCCAATTGTAAAAACAAAGAAGGCAATGGAAGTATTACAATCAGGAGAAGTATTAGAAGTACACTTAACAGATAAAGGTGCGATTAAAGATATTCCAGCATGGTCACAAACAGGCGGTCATGAAGTGTTAAAACACACGGAAGAAGCTGGTGAATTAAAGTTCTGGATCAAGAAAGCATAGCAGTTCAATAATAAGTGGAAGATTACATCCTCTGCTTATTATTGAAAGTAAAGAGGATAATCATATATGTCTTATATAGTTATATCTCTAATAGTATTGATGCTGGGAAGTTTAGTAAAACGTTACATTCCGGTTTTAAACGTTGCATATATTTCGTTAGAACAAGTAAGGGAAATTGAAAGTGTTGTTGTAGATGTACGCAATTATACAGAGAGTCACAGTGATAACAATTCTAGAATTATGTGTATACCGTATGCGTATTTAAAACGGTATTATCATGAAATACCAAATAAGCCTTTGCATCTTATTGTTCATAATAAAGTGGATCGGAATTTAAGCGTTCGTTTTTTAAGAAAGAAAGGGTTCTATATATTTGGACGGGAAAAAAGCACAGAAGGAGTTTAAATAGCTTTATGGATGTAAAGACAATATTGAATGTAATCTTAATTGTACTTGTATCGTGGTTTATTATTTCTCGCTTCTTACCAGTTAGAGGAGTGAAAAATATTACAGGGAAAGAATTAAAACGTATGATGGAGCAAAAGAATAAACAATTTATCGATGTTCGTACAGTAGGTGAGTATAGAGGGAATCATATGAAAGGATTTCAAAATATCCCGTTAAATGAGTTAGCGAGTAAAGCAAATCAGTTAGATAAAAATAAGGAAGTAATCGTTATTTGCCAGAGCGGGATGAGAAGTAAGCAGGCTGCAAAAGTATTAAAAAAATTAGGATTTCAGCACGTTATCAATGTTTCAGGCGGTATGAATGGTTTGTGAGGAGGGAATTTAAAATGAAAGAAATGAAAGCAAAAGAATTAGAAGAAAAATTGTTACGTAAAGAAGCAGTAAATATTGTGGACGTACGTGAAGTAGAAGAAGTAGCTGAAGGGAAAATTCCAGAAGCGTGTAATATTCCACTAGGACTATTAGAGTTTCGTATGCATGAGTTGGATAAAAAGAAAGAGTATATTATCGTTTGTCGTTCTGGCGGAAGAAGTGCACGAGCAGTTCAATTTTTAGAGAGCTACGGTTTTCAAGCAATCAATATGGTAGGCGGTATGTTAGCGTGGGAAGGTAAAGTCGTATAGTACAGAGATAAATGATTTGAGCCTTTTTATAAATGATAAAATACCCCTATAGGTAATTAGGAGGAGAACAACATGGAACAACAGAAGAAAACAACAATCGTTTTATTTAGCGGAGATTATGATAAAGCAATGGCTGCTTATATTATTGCAAATGGTTCAGCGGCGTACGATCATGAAGTGACTATTTTTCATACTTTCTGGGGTTTAAATGCTCTTAGGAAAGATGAGCATGTGAAAGTAAAGAAAACATTTATAGAGAAAGTGTTTGGAAAAATGATGCCGCGCGGCGCTGATAAGATGGGATTATCAAAAATGAATTTTGCCGGTATGGGACCAAAGATGATTAAAGGTATTATGAAAAAACATAATGCGATGCCTTTACCAGATTTAATCGATTTGGCGAAAGAACAGGGAATTAAACTTGTAGCTTGTCAAATGACAGTAGATTTATTAGGGTTAAAAGAGGAAGAGATTATGGATGGGGTAGAGTTTGCAGGAGTAGGAGCTTATTTAGCAGATGCTTCGGATGGGAATGTAAACTTATTCATTTAATTCACCTTCTTTTTAGAAGGGAGGGGATGTAAGATGAGCTTAGTCGTATTACTTTTTATAATTGGGTTTATAGGATCGTTTATATCAGGAATGGTTGGAATTGGCGGTGCAATTATTAATTATCCGATGATCTTATACATTCCGGTATTGCTAGGATTTGCTGGATATACATCACATGAAGTGAGTGGTATTACAGCGATTCAAGTATTCTTTGCAACTTTTGCAGGCGCGTGGGCGTATAGGAAAAGTAACGATATGGATAAAACTTTAGTTGTGTATATGGGAGCTAGTATATTAATAGGAAGCTTTGTAGGTAGCTTTAGTGCGAATCTATTAAATGAGCATGCTGTAAACGTTGTTTACACATTACTAGCTACTATTGCGGCTATTATGATGTTTATACCGAAGCGAAGCAATCGTAAGAGGACAGAAGGAATTACGTACAATAAGTGGCTCGCTAGTTTGCTAGCGTTTATTGTAGGAAGTGTTTCCGGCATTATTGGGGCTGGTGGTGCATTTCTTTTAGTACCGATTATGCTAGTTGTTCTAAAACTACCGATACGTACAACAATAGCAACATCTATCGCTATTACTTTTATTTCCTCGATAGGAATTACTACTGGGAAAGTGATTACTGGACAAATAGTTGTTATTCCGGCTCTTATCGTTGCGATAGCAAGTTTATTTGCCGCTCCTCTTGGAGTGAGAGTAGGGAAGAGAGTGAATCAAAAAGTTTTGCAGTATGTATTATCTATTTTAATTGTAGGAACTGCGATAAAGATGTGGATTGATATGATATTGAAGTAAAAGGATGGTGCTGCTTGCAGCCCATCCTTTTATTTTATGCCCAAATAACTTTCATTAAGTTCTTATATTCATCGTTTGCCAGTTTATATAGCATTCTCGTATGTTCAAAGACAAGTGCGGGATTAAAGTTTGGTTCTGAGAATGCAAGAGATGTTGAAATATCAATTGCGTTTTGTTTGTTTAGCGTGAATTTTGCAAATCGATAAGATGTGTTTAATTCATTGATGACATGTAAAATATCATTTGTTGATGTTGAATCAGGTACAAGAGCAACATTGAAGCAGTATATATCCACAGCAGGATGTTCGCTTTGGAAAGCAGCGATAAGTTGAATTTTTGCGCCAGCTTCTGTTTCTAATCCTACTGAAAAATGTACCGAACCATCATTTTCATCTATATTTTCTTCCATGTATATATCGTTTGATTTTAAGTACTCTTTAAAATCTGAAATGTTATGTTTTACTGCAGCTTTCATATGTGTGAGCCCCCTGATAATTGGAATAGATTACTATTATTTATTATAATTTAAAAATATTAAAAAAGATAGTTGGAAAGTTCTGATTTTTTGTTTTGAAAGCATTAAAAAGAAGCAGTGCTCTACCTCCATAGAGTACTGCTTCACTTTATTCATTGTTATTAGACGATGTTTCTGTATCTTCACTGTTATTCTTATTTTGAGTTTCATCGTTACTTGATTCGCGTTCACTCGTATTTTCAGACGTAGATTCTTTTGTTTTCTCTGAGCTTGTTTTTTTCGAATCAGAATCAGATTTTGTATAGGCAGGTAGTCCAAGGTGACTACGAAGTTCGTTTGTAACATTAGCTAATTCTTTTTTATCTGGATTGTAGTAGTAAGTTCGGCCACCACCAGCTGACTTACTACATGTATCATCACCTTTTGCCATGTAACAATCTTCACCTTGAAGTTGTAATTTCTCAATTTCCGAATCCGATCCATATTTATAGAATGAAAGCATGTCATCGAATGTTAAGTTTGTAACGAATTGTCCGTTAATATCATCAATGATGTTTCCAACTTTTGTTACAGACCCAGCGCTTGTTAGTTTCTTTAAAATTGCTTCAATAACAAGTTGCTGACGTTGTCCACGCATTGCATCACTATCAATGTGCCTTGTTCTGGCAAGAGCAAGAGCTTCTTCACTATTTAACTTTTGAACACCTTTTTTCAGGTGAATTGCATCGGCGTTATCATTACTATCTTGTTCAGTAAACTCAACTGGTACGTCAACTTCAATGCCGCCTAAATCATCAACGATTTTCATGAATGATTTAAAGTTGAATTTTACAAAGTAATCGACGGGAACATTCATTAATTTTTCAACTGCATCAATACTAGCTTGTGGTCCACCATCTTTTCCGTTTTTGGTAGCACCGAATGCATGAGCGTGTGTAATTTTATCTTTTTTCTTTTCTACTGGAATATAAGTATATGTGTCACGTGGAATACTTAATAGCTTTACAGTTTTGCTATCTTTATTAAACGTTGCAAGTAATAGTGCATCCGTTCTTATAGCTTCACCATATTCTTTTCCGCGGACATCGCTTTCATCAACGCCCATTATTAAGACAGAGACGTTATTTGTAATAGGTTTTACAGCTTTAGCGCGTAAATCAGACTTATCACCGCGTGCTAAATCGTGAGCGGCGTTTCGAACAGCAGAAGATGCTTTATTTACTAAAAACCATGTATAACCGCCACCTATTATTAAAACTAATAGAATAACGCTTATAATAATTTTTGTTTTTTTCTTACTATTTTTCGGTTTAGTTCGTGTATTTTCTTGTAAAGATGGGTTTTGCTCCATTTCTTGTACTCCTTCATTTGGATTGAAATACGACACTCATATCCACTTATTATAATGAAATTTAGCGAAAAAAAACATTACAAATCATTTACATTTCGTAAAAATTCAATTTATTTATAAAAAGTTAGATTTTCTATATTTTATTTTAAAGATGTAGAACAAGTATAATGTGTTTTAGTAGAAATGAAAATATGTATTGTGAGAAAGTGATAGAGAAGTAAGATTTGTTGAAATATAGCCAATAAGATGTGATTAGCTGTATGTGTATTTCTTATATAATAAAGAATGATTTTACGGATGAAGGAGAGAGCATAATGAATCATACATCATTCCGAGCAATTGTCGTGAAAGAAAAAGAAAATAATCAATTTGAAAGAAAGCTTGTTGAGAGAGAAGTCAATAGTTTACCTGAAGGAGACGTATTAATACGTGTTTATTATTCTTCATTAAATTATAAAGATGCCCTTTCAGCTACTGGTAATAAAGGTGTAACGAGAACATATCCTCATACACCAGGTATCGATGCAGCGGGAGAGGTAGTTAGTAGTGAAAATAACGCCTTTCAGGAAGGCGATCAAGTTATTGTAACTGGATATGATTTAGGTATGAATACTTCTGGTGGTTTCGGAGAATATATTCGCGTGCCATCATCTTGGGTTGTTCCTTTACCGAAAGGAATGTCTTTGAAGGAAAGTATGATGTACGGGACAGCCGGTTTTACAGCTGCCTTATCGGTATATAAGCTCATTAGAGCGGGAATTACGCCTAGTATGGAAGATGTTTTAGTAACGGGTGCTACGGGCGGAGTAGGCAGTGTAGCAGTTAGTATTTTAGGAAAGCTAGGATATAGCGTAGTAGGGGCAACAGGGAAAATGGAAGAGAAAGAGATGCTACTACGTTTAGGTGCAAAAAAGATGATTCATCGCGCGGAGTTGAGTGATGAATCAGGAAGACCGATGCTTAAAGGAATATACGCTGGGGTTGTCGATACTGTAGGCGGAAGCATGTTAGAAAGTTCTTTAAAGGTAGTTAAGTATGGAGGCTGTGTAACAACGTGTGGTAATGTAGCAGGGCATGAATTAAATACAACTGTATACCCATTCATATTACGAGGGATTAGCCTTTTAGGAATAGATTCAGTTCAATGTCCAGTAGATGTGAGAAGAGACGTGTGGGCATTGCTAGCAGGTGAGTGGAAAAATTCAGAGCTATTATCTTATACAGAAGAATGTACATTAAAAGAATTAGATGAGAAGTTTGCACTTATACTGCAAGGAAAGTTAAAAGGAAGAACGGTTGTAAAGATGAAATGAAAAAAGAGACGCTTAAATTAGCGTCTCTTTCCTATTATAATGATTGTTTTAAATTTACTTTTCCTTGTTCACCTAAAACACCATCAGCGATATTTACAGCGTGATCACCGATACGCTCTAAGTTACTTACCATATCAACGTAGATGATGCTTGCATCACCTGAACAGCTACGTTCGTTCAGACGTAACACATGGCGTTTACGTAAAACACGTTCCATTTGGTCAATTTTACGTTCTTTTGCAATAACAGTTTGAGCTAGTTCAGTGTCAAAGTTTGTTAAAGCATTGATTGCATCTTGTAATGTTGAAATTGTTAATTCAAGCATTTCATTTAATTCAGCTAGTGCTTCATCTGATAGTGAAACGCGGTTTGAAATTTGGAAATCTACAAGTTCTACAAGGTTTTCTACATGATCACCGACACGTTCAATATCTCCAACAACACCTGCTAAAACTGAATGTTTCTCAGAGTCTGTTGGTGAAAGTGGTTTTTCTGATAGTAAAACTAAATACTCAATAATTTTTTTATCTAAATTATTAATAGCTCCTTCTAATTGAGTAGCCATGTCAGCATGTTTTTTATCTTGTGTATTTAAAAATTGGTTTGCTTCTTTTAATCCATGTAATGAAAACTCAGCCATACGAATGATTTCTTTTTGAGCTTCTGTTAAAGCGATAGCTGGAGATTGCTCAATAAAGATTGGATTTAAATGTTGCGGTTTGAAGTTAATAGATGCATCTTCACCACGAATAATTTTTGTTACAATCCAGGCTAATAATGCAATGAATGGGAACTGAATGATTGTATTCGTTACGTTAAATGTTCCATGTGCAAATGCAATTGTCATTTCTGGATTTAAATTTAATGACGTTTGGAAATATTGAATTAAACTTGTAAATGGTATTAATATAATCGTAAAGATAATGGTACCGATAATATTAAAGATAACGTGAACTAATGCTGCACGTCTTGCTGCAATTGAAGTACCGATTGCTGCTAATACGGCTGTAATTGTTGTACCGATGTTATCACCGAATAATACAGGAAGAGCAGCTTGTAAATCAATAGCACCCTGGCCGAATAGTTCTTGTAAAATACCGATTGTTGCGCTTGAGCTTTGTACAATTAAAGTGAACACTGTACCGACAATAATTCCTAAAATTGGATTATCACTCATGCTAACCATTAACTCTTGGAATGACTCTAAAGAACGAAGAGGTTTCATACCTGCGCTCATTAATTCTAAACCGAAGAATAACATACCAAAACCGAATACAACTTGACCTACAGAATGTACTTTTTTATTTTTAAAGAAGAATAGTAAAATCGCTCCAACTGCCATAATTGGGAGAGCGTATTCTCCGATTTTAATCCCGATAATAAATGCAGTAACTGTCGTACCGATGTTCGCACCCATAATAACACCAATTGCTTGTCTTAATGTCATAAATCCGGCACTTACAAGTCCGACTGTTAAAGCGGTTGTTCCTGAACTTGATTGAATTAATACTGTAACTAACATACCTGCTAGTACACCCATAAGAGGGTTTGTTGTAAAACGATCTAGAATATCGCGAAGACGATCTCCAGCTGCTTGTTGCAGTCCATCGCCCATGTATTTAATCCCGAATAAGAAAATACCTAATCCACCAATGAACTGGAAGATCATATCTTGAATATTGTATTCCACGCATTCCACTCCTTAAATTTCATGTACGATGTAATTATTAACTAAACCTTGAGGCACTGTAAACGGTTTATCAGTAAAATTTACACTAAATTTACAAAGGGATAAAAAGTTTACAAATTTTTAAAGAAACACCTGGATTTAATTGGTTTTTTAGATGATATATCTGATCGGTTTGTAAAGAAGTCACATTTATCACACTATTTGCGGATAGTAAAAATAGGAGAGGTAAACTATCCAAATTGGATGCGCTAAGTAAAGTGTCACCTTATTTATAATAATGGTTCTTTGTATATTTTTTGATTAAAGTTAGAAAAATATGTAGGGGAAATGGGGAGGTTTGAAATGAATGTATTAAATGAAAAAAGCAGTGTGAATTTTTTTAGGAATCCACTACTTTTTTCAATGTGTATACATGATTTTTTGGTCTAAGTACTTCGAAAAAGAACCAATTAGCATTACCCAACGGCTTTTTCTTTTGTTTTATCCCCCTGTTTTTGCTTCCGTAAGCTTGTGATGTAAATGAAAAGAAAAGCGATAAGTAATAGAGAGGAATATCGATATACAGTTGCATAGTTGGTAAAGTGTGCAATGAATCCAAAAATAATCGCTCCAGCACCAATTCCAAGATCAAATGCTGAGAAGAATGTTGCTGTTGCTACTCCTCTCCGGTGCGGTGCTACTCGGTCAATCATCCATGCTTGTAGTGCCGGTTGAATTGCTCCGAAACCACTGCCGTAGCACGCTGCGGCAATAATTAAACTCGGAATTGTAGTTGTATACGACAGCAAGATAATACCTGTAAACGTAATAATAACTCCTGGAATGATGACGAATGTATGGCCTTTCGTATCATATAATCTTCCAGAAAACGGACGAGTTACAGCGATTGCAAGTGCGTTAAATAAAAAGAAGAGACTAATATCAGCAATCCCGACTTCTGTAGCAAATAATGTAATAAAGCTCCCAATTCCCCCGTACATTAATGTAATACATAATATTAATAGTGAAGGAAGTAAAGCTTTACGCTCAATAAACCCATCGAGAAAGGTACCAGATGTTTGCTGTGGTGGTTGCGGCGATTTTTTGATTTGAAGTAGTTTCGTTAATATTAATGAAACTATTGTGCATGAAAGTGCACATAAAAAAAGAATCGTGAAGTTATATGCTTGCATAAGCCAAAGTCCAATAAGCGGACCGAGCGCCATGGCAATAGTTCCAGAAAGACCGAAGTATCCCATGCCTTCTCCGCGGCGAGCTTGCGGAATTAAATCTGAAACGACAGTTCCGTATGTAGTCGTTGTAATACCAAAACCAGCTCCGTGTAAAATTCGAACGGCAAGCAATAGGAAAACGGTTGAAGCGAAAAGGTAACTGCCCATAGCGAGTAAACAAATAGCGGTACCGATCATTAAAATGATTTTTTTGTTGAATTTCTGCAAGGCATTTCCAGTTAGCGGCCTAATAAAAAGTGCTGCAACGGTAAACATGCCGACAACGAATCCGATATTTGAACTTGTGCCCCCAATTTCTTTCACATAAACAGGTAAAGTTGGAATTAACATTTGAAATCCTAAAAACATACATAAATTTGCTAGAATTAGCGCAATAAACTCTTTTGTCCATAACGGTTCTCGTTTTACGAGTACTGCCTCTCCCATATATTCATCCCCTATATAAAAGTTTTCCCGCGTTAACGGGCAGTAAGACTCTCACCTCAAAATTTGGTTGGAGCAAAGAAGGTAGGTGGGAGATTAACTGCCCGTAAAAGCCCGATTGGTGAAGGCTAATAATCAGTGGGGGATGAACAAAACCCCACACTGATTAAAGTTTCACTTTATCTCTGTTCTTTCGAGTATATGTATTGGTCAACATAACAGTCAAGGAAGGTGTCTTGAAAGCGGATAACAATTTTTCAGGTGAAAAACTGACAAATTTGTGTAAAAGCTACACAACTATGAAAAAAAGATGTAAAGTATAGATGTATAGACTAGTAGTTGTTATGAATGATAGAAATTGTTTTTTCTTTAAAGAAAGCGGATTCAAATTGTAGTAGAAGAAAAGGGGATACATACTTTTTCGCTACATATATTTGAAAAGGTTTACAATATGATGAAGAAAGAGGCGTGTACATATGAGACGATTAGGTATTTCTATTTATCCAGAACATTCGACAGTAGAGAAAGATAAAGAGTATGTAACATTAGCGAGTAAATACGGATTTACACGTGTATTCACATGTTTATTATCTGTAGATGGCGAAAAAGAGAAAATTATAGAAGAGTTTAAAGAAACGATCTCTCATGCAAATGCATTAGGGTTCCAAGTATTAGTTGATATTAGTCCGTCTGTCTTTACACAATTAGGTATTTCATATAATGATTTATCGTTCTTCCATGAGTTAGGAGCGTACGGTATCCGTTTAGATGTTGGATTCTCTGGTTTAGAAGAATCGATTATGACTTACAATCCATACGGCTTAAAAATTGAAATTAATATGAGTAACGGTACGAAATATGTAGATAACATTATGAGCCATAGACCAAATCGTGAAAATTTAATTGGTTGCCATAATTTTTATCCACATCGTTATTCAGGATTATCATACGATCATTTCATTAAATGCTCGAAACAATTTAAAGATTACGGTATGAGAACGGCTGCTTTTATTTCATCATTTGATGCAACATACGGACCTTGGCCAGTAACAGAAGGGTTATGTACGTTAGAGCAGCATCGCGAATTACCGATGACAACACAGGCGAAGCATTTGTTTGCAACAGAATTAATTGATGATGTTATTATTGCGAATGCTTATGCTTCAGAAGAAGAATTACAAGCACTAGGTGCGTTAAATAAAGAGAAACAAACATTTGATATAGAACTATACGATACAACAACAGATTTAGAAAGAATTATCGTATTAGAAGAACCTCATTTTTATCGCGGGGATGTATCTGAATATATGATTCGTTCTACACAAAGTCGTGTGAAATATAAAAAGGAAGAGTTTAAACCGCATAATACGCGTGAAATTAAGCGTGGCGATCTTTTAATTGATAATGAGCAATATGGCCAATATAAGGGTGAATTGCAAATTGCTTTAAAAGATATGGTGAATACAGGAAAAACAAATGTAGTCGGCCGAATTATAGAGGAAGAAATCTTCTTATTAGATTATTTACAAGCTTGGGATAAGTTTGGATTTACGCTAAAGAAATAATGAACGCGGGATAAAAGGGAAAAAACTACTGATTTCAGTGGCTTTTTCCCTTTTATATAAAGAGCGAGAGGAAGAGCTATGACAAAAGTGCATCAGCGATTAATTTCCATTTTAGAGGAGTTTTTAGAAGAGAAATCGATGCTAAATCGAGCTTTTTTAGCGAGGCGTTTACACGTATCAACGAAGACGATTCAAAAGGATATAAAATTATTAAATGATATATTGGAAGAACACGGAGCGAAAATTGAATCACAAAGAGGGAATGGGTACGAACTAGAAATTATACAAACTAAGAAGTTTGAAGATTTTTGCGTAAATGTATTTCAGAAACAGACAGAAAAGATTCCAACTTCTTATGAAGAAAGAGTAGCTTATATTTTACACCGTATTTTAACGACAGATGGGTATGTGAAGCTTTCACAGCTAGCGGAAGAGATTTATGTGAGTAAATCTACTGTAAACTTAATTATGAAAGATGTTACGGATATTTGTAGTCGATATGAGTTACAAATTGAAAAAAGACCATATTATGGTATACGTATTGTAGGAGAAGAATTTAATATTCGTTCTTGTTTATCACAATATGGTTTGCCGCGTTATGACCATACTCCGTTTCATGAGAACTATGAGCAGACGGACACATATTTATCGTTACCCCATATTTCTCTCATTCGCTCAGTTATATTAAAGTATATCGAGGGAGGAACGATATATTTATCAGATATAGAAATTGATAATTTATCAATTCATATTGCGATTGCTTTAAAGAGATGCAGGGATGATCATTACATTCAAGCACTGCATGTAGAGGAATCTGAACTTATAATAAAGAAAGAATATAAAATTGCGAAACAGATTTTAGGGAATTTAGGGGAAGAGCTAAAACTTCAATTTCCAGAAGAAGAAATTTTATATGTGACGATGCATTTATTAAGTACTGCTGTTACAGCAAGAGATCGCTATGAAAATGTGGAAGAGCTATTAGGGAAAGACGTATATGCATTCATGCAGCATATTCTTTTCAAAGTAGCGGAAGAACGGAATCTTACTTTTTATTATGATGAAGAATTATTATTTGGTTTTGGTGTTCATTTAAAAACGTTATTAAATCGTTTGAGATATAAGTTAAATACGAGAAATCCTCTTTTGGCAGAAGTGAAAAAAAATTATCCATATGCTTTTGAAATTGCAGTTCTCGTTGGAGATATAATTGGTGAATATACGGGTGAATCCATTCCAGAGAGTGAGATTGGTTATATTGCCATTCACTTCGGCGGAGCGATGAGTCGTTTGCAAGAAAAGAATCAAAAGAAAAGATGTTTATTAGTTTGTGCGACTGGTCAAGGGAGTGCACAGCTACTGAAATATAAAATTCTATCACAGTTTCGAGATAAATTAGAGATTGTAGGGATTACAGGCTATTATCAATTGAAGATAGAAGAACTTTATAAGGATAAAATAGATTGTATTATTAGTACGATTCATATACCGAGTGGTTTGCCTGTGCCAGTTATAAAGGTAAACTCAATATTTGATGATAAAGAGATTAAATCGATTGGTCAGCAGTTATTTACGCATGTAAATAGTAGTGTGCAGCAATATATTAAGGAAGATTTGATCTTCTTAAATCGTAGTGCTTCTACGAAAGAAGAGGTTATTCAGTTTTTATGTGAGAAAGCTGCTGAGAAAAACTATGTACCCGCAAACTTTTATGCTTCTGTTATGGAGAGAGAGAACACATCTCCTACAGCGGTTGGAAATTTAGTGGCAATTCCGCATCCGATGCAGTTATTAAGTGAGAAAACATTTTTGATGTTTTGTACACTCGATAAGGCGATTGACTGGGGAGATAAAAAAGTACAAGTTATTATTTTATTTAGTGTGAAGCGCAATAATAATGAAGATTTACAAAAGCTTTATGATTTTTTATATGATATTATGTCTAATCAAACTATAATAGAAAAATTGCATCAGGCTCAAGCTGTTGATGATTTTCAAGAAATCTTACTATCATTATGAAAAAGTATATTAAAACTTCCGTTACACAACGGAAGTTTTTTATGTTTAATTGTATGCGTTTTCATAATAAGATAAAAATATAGAAAAAACATAACTTGGGGGAATTTTAAATGACTGATATGCAAACTCCATTTGCGTTAATTTTACATGGTGGCAACGCGAGAAGCGCGGCGCTTGAAGCAATTGCTTTTGCAAGACAAGGAGATTTTGAGAATGCGAGTGAAAAGATGACACTTGCTAGTGAGGAAATATCATCCGCTCATCGTATTCAAACGGATTTAATTCAAGAAGAAGCAAGAGGAAATCATGCAGAAATAAGTTTATTATTAGTGCATGCACAAGATCATTTAATGAATGCCATTACAGTGAAAGAACTTGCTGAAGAATTTATTACTCTTCATAAACGAGTGGAAGAGAAAGTGACAGTATAAGATGTACATTTTATTATGTTGCGCGGCAGGTATGTCAACGAGTATGGTTGTAAGAAAAATGCAAGAAGAGGCAAAGAAACAAGGGAAGGATTATAAAATTAAAGCAGTTGATTCAGAACTTGTGAAACTGGAAATAAAAAATGCTGATGTTGTTTTAATTGGACCACAGGTGAAGTATTTGTTTACAGCAGTAGAGTTTCTTGCGAAATCATACGATATACCAGTTGCAATTATAGAACAACGAGATTATGGTATGTGTGATGGTTTGAAAGTACTTAAGCAAGCTGAACAATTAGTTTTAGCGTAATTATATTTTTTTAAATATAAACATTATAATGTTATAACTTTTGAATTTCGCCACATTGAACATAGGGAGGGTTATCGATGAATGGTTTTATGAGTTTTATGGAACAGAAGATTATGCCGACAACGCAAAAGATTGCGGGGCAACGACATTTATTAGCAATTCGAAATGGAGTTATTTCTACATTACCGTTAACGATTGTCGGGTCATTTTTCGTTATCTTTTTAAACTTACCAATTGATGCATATATGGAGTGGATTGCACCGTTTCGCCATATTTTAGATATTCCATTCCGATTTACAGTAGGATTAATGGCATTATACGCAGCGTTTGGGGTAGGGGCTTCACTCGCGAACTTTTATCAGCTCAATCAATTAAGTGCAGGATTATTATCTGTACTCGCCTTTTTACTAGCATCAGTTGAACCAATTCAAATAACAAAAGCTGTACCAGGTGTTATTGATGCAGGTAGATATATTTCAGTAGGAACATTAAGTGCAACTTCTTTATTCGGAGCAATTGTTACAGCATTAATTGCAGTAGAAATTTATCACTTTATGATTAAGCATAATATTTCGATTAAATTACCAGATAGTGTACCACCAGCAGTTGCAAACTCGTTTGCAGCATTAATTCCAACTTTAGTAGTTATTCTTTTATTCTGGGGTATTCGTTACGGTTTGAAATTTGATGTAAACACAACAATCACATATTTAATCGCACCATTAAAATCAGTATTAGTAGGAAATAATTTATTCGGTGGTTTATTAACAGTATTCCTAATTGTATTCTTCTGGTCGTTCGGTATACATGGCCCAGCGATTTTAGGACCAATCATTCGTCCGATGTGGGATTCAGCAATTCTTGAAAATATGGAAGTATTTACGGCTACAGGAAATGCACATCAGTTACCAAACTTATTTACAGAGCAATTTATTCAATGGTTCGTATGGATCGGTGGATCAGGCTCAACGTTAGCTTTAGTTATTATGTTTATGTTCTCTAAATCTAAGTTCTTAAAAGAGTTAGGTAGATTATCATTCGTACCAGGATTATTCAATATTAACGAGCCAATTATTTTCGGGGCACCAATTGTAATGAATCCAATCTTAATTATTCCGTTCGTTATTACACCGTTAGTTACAACGACGGTATCATATTTCGCAGTTGTTTCAGGTATGATTCCGCTCATGATGGCGAAGCTGCCATTTACGATGTTAGCGCCAATTGCAGCGATTATTAGTACGGACTGGACAATTATGGCCGGTGTACTTGTACTTGTTAACTTTGTTATCTCATTCGTTATTTACTATCCATTCTTCAAAATGTATGAGAAACAACAATTAGCAGGAGAGGAGAAAACAGAATGCTCGGAGCAATTATCATCTTAATTACATTCGTGGCGGGGCAGTGTATTGCACATTATTCAAAGTGGGTACAAAGTAAATCGCTATTAGTTTTACTACTTGTGTCGATATTATTTATTGGATGTTCAATGGGAGCTTATGTGGCATTTAGTTTAGAATCACCGTACTTTATCATCGTACCAACGATTTTATGTGCAACATGTTTATCTGCAAAATATAGATTTACGAGTATGGCATTAATACAACGTGTGAAGGAGATGCAAAAGCATGGAGCGTAAATTAGGAATTTCACTTTATCCAGAGCATTCAACGAAAGAACAAGATATGGCATACATTTCGGCAGCGGCACGCCACGGTTTTTCAAGAATATTCACATGTTTACTGTCTGTTAATCGTCCAAAAGAGGAAATTGTAGCTGAATTTAAAGAAATTATTAATCATGCAAAAGATAACAATATGGAAGTTATTTTAGATGTAGCTCCGGCTGTATTCGATCAACTTGGTATTAGTTATAGTGATCTATCATTCTTTGCAGAGTTAGGTGCAGATGGTATTCGTTTAGATTTAGGTTTTGACGGATTAACAGAAGCGAAAATGACGAATAATCCGTACGACTTAAAAATTGAGCTAAACGTAAGTAATGATATTGCATACTTAGAAAATATTCTTTCACATCAGGCGAATAAATCAGCTTTAATTGGTTGTCATAACTTCTATCCGCAAAAATTTACTGGTCTTCCGTATGATTATTTCATTCGCTGTAGTGAACGCTTTAAAAAGCATGGTATTCGCACGGCAGCCTTTATTACATCACATGCAGCTGAAATCGGTCCATGGGATATTAATGACGGATTATGTACGTTAGAACAACATCGTAACTTATCGATTGAAGTACAAGCGAAACATCTATGGGCAACAGGGCTTATTGATGATGTTATTATCGGAAATGCTTATGCAAGTGAAGAAGAGTTAGAGAGACTCGGAAACTTAAATCGTTACATGTTACAGCTGAAAGTACAATTTGTAGACGAAGCGACTGAAGTAGAGAAGAGAGCGACACTGCAAGAATTACACGTAAGACGCGGCGACATAACAGAATATATGGTACGTTCTACAGAAGTACGTAAAAAGTACAAAGACTATGATTTCCCAGTGCGCGAAAGTGTACGACAGGAAAGAGGGCAAGTTGTAATTGGTAATAACCTATTCGGAAAGTATAAAGGTGAACTACAAATTATTCTGAAAGAAATGCCGATAGATGAACGGAAAAATATTGTCGGTACAATTGCAGAAGAAGAGTTATTCTTACTAGATTATGTAGGAGCTTGGACACAGTTTACTTGTGTGGAATAGGGCAGGAGAGGAGAGGATGCTATGGCATCCTCTTTTTTCTGTTGAAATAGTAATCTATCGTATATAGAGTGCAAAGAGATAGATTTAATTTGGACGGGAGAGAAGGAGATGGAAGAGTATATAGATGATTTATTAAGGAGGATGGCGGATGAAGAAACAGAGATTTGGCATCGTGCGTATGATGAAGCAAAAGAGCTAACTGACCTATTAGCTTTTCCTTATTTACAGCAGAAGATAATCAAAACCAAGAAGGTATCTATGAGGAAAAATATTTATTATTTAATGACGAAACGCGCTATAAATACGAAAGAAATCTGTATTGCTGATTACCTTATAGATCGTTTGGAATGTGAAGAAAGTCCGACTCTGTTAAGTGAAATGCTTAGTAATATTTATCAGTTACCAGAAGTAAGTAATACCAATAAAATTATTCCTTATATTTATCATAAAAACGATGGAGCTCGTTCTTGGGCTATTTCTTCCTTAAAGTTATATAAATCATTAGAAGCGGAAAGTGCTTTACTAAAGTTACTAGCTACTGAAGAAAATAAGGGTGAGATTACAAATATTTGTTATACTTTGCTTGAGATTGGAACAAATCAATCGATTCTTCCATTAACAAAGCTTTTATATAGGGATAGTGCTTATGTTCGTTCAACCGTTATTGAAGTGTTAGCAAAAATAGGGGGAGTGGACTTACAAATAGTTTATATTGAAGCTTTAAAGGATAGAAATATTATGGTGAAATACGAGGCCATTCGAGCTATTTATGCATATGGAGATGAGATGGCGATTAAGCCAATTTGTGAACGTGTGAATAAGATTGTTTCTAGAAGGCGTAAAAATGAAGTAGTACCTACCGATGAATCAGAGATTGTTATTGCTCTTCGTTTCTTACATAAGTTTGCTGATCATGAAGAAGTTTTAAAGACGTTTGATAAAGTATATAAAAAACGAGGGAACTTATTTATGTCAGAGCGAAAGTGGCTTCGGGATCATATTAGTTACTTTCAAGAGAAAGAAAGAATGTAAGAATCATAAAAAAAGAGTTAGCCTCAATAATGAGACTAACTCTTTTTTTATAATTAGTTTAAAATTTTCACTGTAACTGTTTGGCGTCCCCAGTTACTTGATGTACCTTTATCTGGCATTAAAACGTCAATTTTATTTCCTTTAATAGCTCCACCAGTATCACCAGCGATTGCTACTCCGTAACCTTCAACCCATACTTTTGAACCTAATGGAATTACACTTGGATCAACTGCAATTAGTTTCATGTTTGGATTAGCTGTTAAGTTATGGCCCATAGCTGATTTTACTTGATCTCCGGCTTTGTAACCATTTTCAAGTGGATCTGCTGTGTAAGCTGTTGCTACAACTCTTAATTCACGAGAAGAAGATGGTGCACTTGTTTCAGTTTCTTTCGCAACAGGTTGTTGTGTAGCTGGTTTTTGAGCTTTAGCCGCTTCACGAGCTTTAGCTGCCTCTTGAGCCTTAGCTGCTTCACGAGCTTCAGCTGCCTCTTGAGCCTTAGCTGCTTCACGAGCTTCAGCCGCCTCTTGAGCCTTAGCTGCTTCACGAGCTTCAGCCGCCTCTTGAGCCTTAGCTGCTTCACGAGCTTCAGCCGCCTCTTGAGCCTTAGCTGCTTGAGCTTCAGCTGCTTCACGAGCTTTAGCTGCCTCTTGAGCTTTAGCTGCTGCTTGAGCTTCAGCCGCTTCTTGAGCCTTAGCTGCTTCACGAGCTTTAGCCACTTCTTGAGCTTTAGCTGCTGCTTGAGCTTCAGCCGCTTCTTGAGCTTTAGCTGCCTCTTGAGCTTTAGCTACTTCCCCGGCTTTAGCTGTTGCTTGAGCTTCAGCTGCCTCTTGAGCTTTAACTACTTCACGAGCTTTAGCCGCTTCTTGAGCTTTAGTTTTTGCTTGAGCTTCAGCTGCCTCTTGAGCTTTAACTGCTTCACGAACTTTAGCTGTATCTTGAACGTTAGTTACTTTTTCAGCTTTAACTACTGGCTGAACTTTAACTGGTGCTTTTCCTGTTAAGTAAGGAATGTGTACATAAGCTGTTTGGCCGTTATATTCAAATTGGATCCAATCATTTTGTACTTGGTGTGTTGTTTCGATTACATCATCTTTTTTCAATTTACCAAGAATCGCTGAATCTGTATTCGCTCCAGCACGTACGTTTAATACGTTTGCTGTTACGTAGTAAGTATCTTTTGTGTAGTCAGCGCTTATGAAAGCCTCTTTACCACTATTTAATTTAACTTTTGACCAGCCGTTTTCTGTATGTAAAACGTTAACTTTATATCCATCTAATAACTTTCCGACAACTTGTGATTCAGTAGTTGGGTTTTCTCGTACATTTAGTACATCAGTCGTTACGATTGTTTCTGCTTTAGCAGATGTTGTGAAAATCCCAAGACCAAAAACCGCTGCTGTTGCTATACCCATAAATTTTTTCATAATAGCCTCCATTGCATTTGTTTTCGTTGACCTCATTATAGCAACCATTATTTTCTTATTTGCGGAAAACACAAAACTACAAAGCATTCGTAACGAGGCATTAATATTCTGTAATAATTCCATTAATATCCTGATAGCGTTTTCTTTGCGTTTTTTAGGGGATTAGAACATAAGAATCATAAAATCAATACAATTTTAATTGCTAATAGATTAATAATGTATCGGTGGTGTTACGCTAATATTTCTGTAACGTTACAAAAAAGGGATATTTAACTATTTGAATCGTAATGTAGTTATGAAAATATAATCTTCTTGTGTGTGAAGTCGTATATATAGGGGTGATTTTAATGAAATAGAGATATAATTGTTACAAAGTAAATTGTAGTATGGAAAAAATTACGCCTTGAATTTGTGTTATTACATATTATTTTTGCAATAATAGGATTGCTTGATAGCTTTCGCGAGAAATGAAAGTTTAAATGATAAAAAGATATTCGTAACATGAAACATATATAATAGAAGAAACATGATTTAGAGGGACGATATCGTTATGAATTGGTTCACGAATTGCAGTAGAATTATCCCGCTATTTGTGGGCAGTAAAACCCCCACTGATTATAGTTTCACTTTATATAATAGAAGTTAGAGGTTCTTATTTTTATTAAAACGTCGATGAAATTACATTTGGCTTCAACAAAATAAAAAAACGTAGGAGTGTAAACTCCTACGTTTTTTTATTTACTCATATCGTAAACATTCAATTGGATCAAGTTTAGCAGCTTTGTTTGCTGGTAGTAAACCGAATGCAATACCGATTAGCATTGAGATACCTACTGAAAGAAGTCCAAGTTCTTTTGAGATAACGAGTGGCCATCCGGCAAAGATTGAGACGATCCAAGCGAAGAAAATACCGAGCATGAATCCGATGAAACCACCGAGTCCTGTTAAAATACAAGATTCAATTAAGAATTGTGTTAATACTTTACCGCGCGTTGCACCAAGTGCTTTACGAATACCGATCTCACGTGTACGTTCTGTTACAGATACAAGCATGATGTTCATTACACCGATACCACCAACAAGTAAGGAGATAGCGGCAATGCCACCGAATACCATTTTCATCATACCGATGGATTCGTCTAATTGCTTCGTAAATTCACCTAAGTCCTGTGCTTCGAATTTGTGCTCGAATTTAGGAGCTTTCATGTCGTTTAAAACAGAAACAGCTTGTTTTTCTACACTTTTGCGTTCTGTTGGAGAGGTCATTGTTAATTTTACAGAGTCATACTCATTTACTCCTGAAATGACAGGCGCGTTTTCAAGAGATGTATAACCTTCAGGCATAGCCATTCCAAATTCGTTTTTCGTTTCGTATACACCGACTATTTTATACGGCTTTCCTTTTACATCTGTGTATAGATTTGATTCCCAACCACTAAATAATTTGTTGAAAGCTTCTTCATTTAATATAACAGCAGGAATTGCTTGGTTTAATTCGCTGTCGTTTAATTCACGACCGTGAACTAATTTTATTTTCGAATCTGTCATAAAGGCGCCTGTTCCACCTTTTAAATCAAGAGAGACATCTTTTGAACCAGAAGATGCTTTTACTTTCATACTTACATCTGGATAAACATCTTTAACGCCTGGTACAGTTTGAAGACGTTTTAGCATATCGGGTGTGATTTTGGCACTATCAGTTCCATAATCAGGGTTGTTGTAGTAAATCGTTACTTCAGTATCTTTTCCTTGGCCTAACTCTTTTTTAAACTTTGCATTTGTACCATCACCCATTGAAATGATAGTAATAATGGCGCTAATACCGATAATAATACCTAGCATTGTTAATATAGAACGCATTTTATGAGCAAAGATAGAGGAAAGGGCCATGCGTATATTTTCACTCGTGTTCAAAATTAACCTCTCCAATCTTGGACGATATTTCCGTCACGAATTACAATTTGACGTGCGGCCGCTTCCCCAATTTCACGATCGTGGGTAATCATAATGATTGTTGAGCCTTGTTTGTTTAATTCGTAAAAGAGATCCATAATTTGTGTACTTGTTTTCGTATCAAGTGCACCCGTCGGTTCATCTGCTAAGAGAAATTTCGGGTTATTTACGATTGCACGTGCGACTGCGACACGCTGCTTTTGTCCACCTGACAATTCATTTGGTAAGTGAGTAGCACGATCAGCTAAACTGACTTTTGTTAAAGCTGCTAATGAGCGCTCACGTCTTTCTTTTTTATCGACTCCAGCGTAAATAAGAGGTAGTTCTACATTTTGAAGTGCTGTAAGTCTCGGTAATAACATAAAGTTTTGGAATATGAATCCGATCTCTTTATTACGAACATGTGCAAGTTCTGTTTCAGACATGTTTGAAATGTTTTGACCAGCTAGTTCGTACGCACCTGTCGTTGGCTTATCTAAGCAACCGATAATGTTCATTAATGTTGATTTACCAGAACCAGATGGTCCCATAATAGAAGTGAATTCTCCTTGGTTTAGTGTTACATCAATTCCGTGTAATATTTGAACGGACTCTGCACCATTTTGGAAAGATTTCGTGATGCCTTTTAAGTTAATCATTGAGTGACAACCTCCATACCGTCTTTTAAGTCTTTTTCAGGTTTAGAGATAATTTCCTCTCCTTTTTTCACTCCAGAAACTTTTGCTTCGCTATCTGTCTCGAATTCAACAGTAACTGCTTGTTCTTTCGCTTTACCGTCTTTTACAACGAAGACAACATTTTTGTCACCTTTTTTCACAATGCTGCTTTTCGGAACAATCGTACCAGTTGCTTCGCCAGATTTACTCGTTACGTAAACATGGAAGCCGTTTTGTAATTCTTCACTATTATCTAATGTGACAGTGAATTGATAATTAGAAACAGTTTTGTTTTCGTCCATGCTCTTTAATGGTGTAGAACCGATTTCTGTTACTTTTCCTGTCCAAGTCTTACCAGCGACAGTTTTTGATGAAACAGTTACTTCTTGCCCAACTTTCATACTAGCAAGTTCATATTCAGAAAGTTGACCTTTTACTTTAAATTGACCAGCGTGACGAAGTGTAATGCCACTCATACCTGTTTTTTCATCAGCAGTTTTTACGATATCATCAATTACACCGTCGGCTGGACTCGTTACAGAAAGTGTGTTTACTTTCTCTTTTGCTACTTTAATCATTTCATCAGCTTTTTCTACTTCAAACTTCTTCATTTCAAGTTGTGATTCTAATTGCCCAACTTCAATTTCTGATGCTTTTAATGCTTCAGCGGGAAGGCCTGCATTTTTATCTTTTTGTAATTTTTGTTTCGCTGCATCAATTTGTTTTTGGAACAATGTTACTTCTTTTTGTGCGATTTTCTTTTGCATTTCTGCTTCCGTTACACCTTGTTTAGCAGTAGGGTCATTATATTTAAACAGAAGCTGACCTTTTTTCACTTCATCACCTTTTTTAACAGCTAATTCATACGTACCTTTTGTTGGATCGAATGAAATTGTTTCAATACCATTTGGAATAACTTCGCCGCCAAATTTTTGTGCATTTTCAATTTGTTTTTCCGTAATTTTATAACCGCTATATGCCATTGCTACTTCTGAACCACCGCCAGCAAATGCAAAATATGATCCAGCTGCAATTCCGATCGCTACTACACTAGTAATTAACACTTTATTTTTCTTCTTCATCTATTTATCACCTTTTCGTTCGTTTTAGTATCTACATTAAGTATAGAAGAGGTGAAGAATCTGACAAATCGTTTTAGCTTACAATAACCTTACAGTTTTGTAAGGTATCGATATGTAAATGTAATGTAGAGGTTGTACATGGTTTAAGCAGATGAATTGACTCGTTGTTTCTTTCTAACAATAATATTGTATGAAGGAGAGGAGGAAGGAAGATGGAAGCTTATTTTAGTGCGCATCCATTAAAACCATTTATTCCATACTCAAGGCAACACGTCCTTATATTATTTATTATGTTGGTGGGGATATTTTTTCTGTATCAATACCAAGATATATTACGGCAAAGTGAGTGGAATATAGCGGTTCGATATGCGATTGCATTTTTATTTATTGGGAGTGAAATTGGGCTCCATATGTGGGAATGGAAATCGGGGATTTTTGAACTAGGCACTTCATTACCATTCGAGTTATGTACGATTAGTTTATTGTTAGCATCGATTATGATTGTAACGAAAAGTTATCGCATATATGAGATTGTATTTTTTACAGGAATTATCGGTGCATCACAAGCTATTTTAACGCCGAACGTGCAATATGCTTTTCCGCATTTTCGCTTTATAGAATTCTTCGTTGCACATGTATTACTCATTTGGGCACCACTCTTTATGACGTGGGTAGAAGGATATAGACCGACCTTGCAATCAATTAAGCGTACGATGATATTTTTAAACATAATAATTCCAATCGTTTCTTTTGTGAACTACAAAACAGGTGGCAATTATATGTTTTTAGCTCGTAAGCCAGAAACTGCTTCATTACTCGATATGTTAGGGCCACACCCTTACTATATTATTTCATTAGAAATAGCTGCACTTATTGGATGTTTTATTTTGTATATGCCGTTTGCGAAAAGAGAAGGGCATGCGCATAAAGAATCACTAGAATCATAACCTAGTGATTTTTTTTTATGTATAAATATTTATAATTCAGAAAATTAAGAATAAAATTAAAGGGGAAATTATATAGAGAGAGAAGGGAAAACGTGGTCAAAAAAGTTTTTCTGAATGGGATGGAAGTGACGGTTCAATTTATTATTTCGATTTTGGGTATTATTTGTTTAGGGGCATTACCGAAATTATTTTACGGATTTGAGTTGCATGCATCAAAGTACATACAGAGTTTAAAAGAAGTGTTTGTGAACTTAATGGATATCTCCAATTTTCAATATGTGAGAGGTAAATTTTTATTTCCGCAGTTGTTCGTCCATTATAAAGAAACGATTGTGATTTTTTTGGCGGCTTTTTTCATTTCATTATTTGTAGCATTTTGTATTGTTTATGTGATTATGAGTAGTTCACCGCGTATACAACATCGCATTAAATCATTTCTCATCTTCCTAGAATCTATTCCAGACATTCTACTTATTTTAGTATCACAAATTTTAGTTATATGGTTTTTTAAAAGAACAGGCTTTTTACCTTTTCAAATTGCGTCAATTGGAGGCGAGTCGATTAGAGGATTGCCGATATTTTGTTTGAGTATACCGACTACGATTCTGTTTGTAAAAATGTTAGTGCTTCGTTTTGAAAATGAGCTAGAAAAAGATTATGTACTATTTGCTAAGGCGAAAGGGCTGAATCGTTTTCATATTTTAAATCGTCATGTTTTACGAAATGTGTTGCTTAGTACACTTTTCTTTGCGAAAACGAATATCTTTTTATGTTATCTAATTTATATATTATAGAATGGATTTTTAATACGGGTGGTATTTTTATGTTTTTGAAATCGTATGTGAGTATTAGGGTTGAGGTTTTCATCGTTAGTGTGCTGCTTATTTATATTCCGATTTTTATTTTGTTTAAATTGTTTCATTATCTCATTCCAGCTGCGATGAAGGAGAGACTATAATATGTGGACGTATATAAAACGCGATAAAAGATTTTGGATAAGCATTGGGTTTCTTCTCATATTAGTTCTTTTGAGCATCGGAAATACGATATGGAATGATGGACATATTAGACAAGTTACATTGCAATATGATGCGGATGAAAATCCACAAGTGCCACCGTTTTCACCTTCATTACAATTTTTACTTGGGACAGACCGGAAAGGATACGACCTGTTACATTTAGTCATTGAAGGTGCGAAGTGGACGATTGGTATATCTATTTTAATTGCGGCACTTAGAATGGTAATAGGTGTGTTTTTTGGTGTTGTGCTTGGAACATATGTAAAAAGAGGGTTTTCAAAAATCGAGGCTTTTTTTGATAGTTTTACAGTTATTCCAACAGTTATGATTGCGTATTTTTTTCTTCACCTTGCAAATGCATTTGGGAGTGGGGAGGAAACAACAACCTTTTTTGAAAGAGCTTCGTTTCAAGTTTTATTACTTGTAATGCTTGTGATGCCAGTTATTGCACTGTATGTTGCGAAGGAAGTACGTAAATTGAGAACCGAAGAATTTATTGAAGCTGCGTGCATATTGGGTGGATCGAGAAGGCACATTGTTATAAAGCATATTTTCCCGCATCTCTATATGACGTTTATACTTGTATTTTTTCAGCAGTTTACGCAAACTCTTACTATTTTACTGCACTTAGGATTACTGGAAATATTCTTTGGTGGAACAGTTCAGTTTTTAGGACCGATAGAAGAAATAGAATCTTACACGCATGAATGGTCAGGTTTAATTGGAGTCTATTTTAGATCATTAACAGTGAATCCGTGGATTCCGCTCGTTCCCATCACATTTTTTGGACTTACTATTTTTTCAGGAAATATGATTGTAAAAAGTATAGAAGAGGCGATGATGAAAGTAAGGTTAGGAGGAGAGATAAAGAAGGACGTTGCAGAAGAGGAACAATCTGCTGTGCAGTCAAAAGAAGAGTTATTTACTTTTAAACATACGATGTGAAGAACCTAGGAAACTAGGTTCTTTTATTTTGTTATATTACAATATCGTAAGAGAGATGTAATGAAAATCGATAGGGAAGAAATACAATTTTGTGTACACTTCATGTATAGAGAAATGTGAGAGCAGGTGAAGGTATACGATGGATTTTTTAGAAGTATCAAAACGTAGTATAAAACGAAATATGAAAGATTATTTTCTATACTTTATTTCATTAGTAGGCAGCATTATTATTTATTTTACATTCGTATCGATTAAACGAAATGAAAGTGTAGTAGCTCTTTTAAAAGAATCGGATAAAGTGGAAACGACATTTACGTTTGCACAAATATTGTTGATTATCTTTTTAACGATTTTTATTTTTTATTGTAATAGCTTCTTTTTGCGAAAGAAGAAGAAAGAAATTGCATTGTATAGTTTATTAGGAATTCGTAAAGAAGAAATTGCTAAGTTACTCTTTTATGAAACACTATTAGTTGGTGCTGCGGCAAGTGTATTAGGTATTATTTCTGGTTTATTTATAGCGAATATATGTGCAGGGCTTCTTGTGAAGTTAATGGGAAGTGCGTTTACGTTCACATTTACGATTTCATTTTTATCTATAGTAGAAGTCCTTATAACGATAGGTGCGATTTTCTTTATTGCATCATGGAAAAGTAAAAAGTTAATTTATGAGCATCGTTTAGTTGAATTACTATATGGTGAAAATCAGAAAGAAGAGGCACCTACGTATTCAAGTAAGAAGGCAAAACGAGCGATTGTTTTATTAATTACAGGTTATATAATTGCGTTACTCACACAAGTTTTTGGGTTTGGAGCAATTTTTATTACAGGTCTACTTATTTTTGGGTGTATTGTAAAAGGTACGTTTTTACTATTTGAGCAATATACAGTGAAATCACTCCATAAAATAAAGGGAGATAAAACGAAATATTGGAATGGAACGAACATTTTATCCATTTCTTCATTGTTCTTTAGAATAAAAGGGAACGTAAAGATGCTTGCGCTATTATCTTTATTAAGTGCAGTGACGCTATGTACAATTGGAATTAGTTCTAGTATGTATTATGGGGCGCAGAAAACGGCGACATTAATGAATCCAGTTAGTTATGAGTATGTAACAACTGGAAAGGAATTAGATAAGAAAGTTAGAGAAGAAATTCAAAAACATGAGTTAGGAATAAAAAATGAAACGTCCATAGCATTACTTTCTATGCAAGGGAAGATAGATGGAGAACAAATATTAACTGGGTATTTAATAGGTAATGGTAATGTACAAGTTATAAAAGAGTCGGATTTTAATAAATCAGCTTCTATGTTAGGTAATAAAAAAGCTGTGCTTCATTCGGAAAAGGAAGCAATTTTATTAGATCCGTATAAATCATATAACATTGAAAAGAATTCGCTTGAAGGAAACAACGTGTCTTTTGAAGGTATGAAGAATGGTATAACAATTGTTGATCATCGTGAGGAAACAATTGTTAGTGCGAAACTGGCACCGGTTGGACTTGTTGTTCAAGATTCGTTATTTAATAAGTTGCAGCAAGGAAATGCTGTTTCAAAGGTAAGTGGATTTATCGTTGAAGGAAACGGTAGTAGAGAGCTAACGAAAGAGCTAGGGACTATCCTTTCTAAGGAAGCGAAATTCCAATCATTTGAACAGGCGAGCCAATCTGAGTTGCAAGATGGTGCAGTGTTGTTATTTGCAAGTGTATTTTTAGGGATTGTTTTTATTCTTGCTACTGGCTGTATTTTATACTTTAAACAAATAACAGAAGCGCTGGCAGAGCGACCAGCATACGGAATGTTAAAGAAAATCGGACTAACGAAAAGGGAAGCAACAGAGTCTGTAAGAAAACAAGTAGGAGCGATTTTTGTAGTACCATTACTGCTTGCGATTTGTCATACATTCTTTGCATTTTTAAGTTTGATGGGCTTTACAGGAATGTTCGAATATAGTCTTCCGTTACTAGGTAGTATAGGAGTGTATGTCATGATTTACTTTAGTTACTATATGTTAACGGTTCGATCGTACACAAATACAGTATTCAGCGATAGAAAATAAAAAAGAAGCGAGCAATTTTTCATGCTCGCTTCTTTTCGTTATTTCGTAGAAACTTCACCTTCAGTTTCTGTTTGCGGAATAAAGTATCCGACTATACCACCAATTATTGCTGGAACAATCCAGCCAATACCTAATTCATAAAAAGGAATTGCGTGTACGATATTAGCGATAAAACTTGGTATCATTCCCACATTATCAAGTGCATGAATACAGCTAATAAGGAATGCTGCGATCATCGCTCCGATATAGACAGAAGGTTTACGTTTCGTATATTTATCGATAAATGATACGAAAATTAAAATGATTGTAATTGGATATAAAATAATCAATACGGGTAATGTAATTTTGATTAATAAACTTAATCCTAAGTTTGAAATAACGAAGCTAAAAATACAAACGTATAGTACAAGCTTCTTATATGAAACATTGGTTAATACTGTTGTGAAATAGTTGGCGAATGCACTTACAACACCGATTGCAGTCGTTAAACAAGCAGCTATAATTGCGATACTTAATAAAACATTGCCACTTGTCCCAAAGAATTGATACATAACAGTAGCTAATAGTTGACCACCGTTTTCGAATTGTCCTAAGTTCCCGTTTGAAGCGCCGATATAGCCGAGTAAGAAGTAAACAATTGTTAGGAACAGGGCCGCAATGCTTCCGCAAATAATTGTATATTTCGCAATGGATTTCTTATCTTGTATACCGTTTTGACGAATTGCATTTACAACAATCGTTGATAATACGAGTGCTCCGATTGCATCTAACGTTAAAAATCCTTCAAGAAATCCTTTGAAAAATGGAATTTCTTTATAGTCACCGATAGGTTCTGCAAATGATCCTGGTGAAAGAATCGCTTTTGTTGCCATAATTGCAATAATTCCAAGTAAAATTGGCGTTAATATTTTACCGATATGATCTACTAATTTGGATGGATTTAATGATAAGAAGTAGACGACTGTAAAGAAAATCGCACTAAAGATTAACATAGAGTACCATTGATCTGGGAAAAGTGGTGCGATTCCAATTTCATAAGATACAGATCCAGTTCGTGGAATAACAAATAGTGGGCCGATTGAAAGATAAATAATGATGGCGAATATTGCTGCGAATTTTGGATGAACACGGCTCGCTAAAGTATTAAAGCTACCGCCTGCAAGGGCAACAGCGACGATAGCAAGTAAAGATAAACCGACGTCTGTAATAATAAATCCTGTAATGGAAACCCACATGTTTTCTCCGGAAGAAAGACCAAGAAGGGGCGGGAAAATCATATTACCAGCACCGAAGAAAACTGCGAATAGCAATAAACTAATCGAAAGTATTTGCGCTGGTTTTAAAGTTGTACGCATATAAAGAAAATCCTCCTAATGAGTGTTTTTGTCGAAAATTCAAATAATTTGTCGAGTAACTGTTATTATTTTAAAGGTCTGATGACTAGAAAGCAAGAGGGAATTTTAAAAATATTTTAAAATAATGCGTAAAATTGAATAAATATACTATTTATATGTTAATGAGGAAGGATTTTACTTTTAACGTAAAAAAACACATATCGCTAGGATATGTGTTTTAAAAATAAATTTGCCTATCACGTTCTTCTTTTAAAATTTCTACAGCCTCTCGGAAACGTTGAGAATGGACAATTTCTCGTTCACGTAAAAAGCGTAAGCTATCATTTATATCGGGATCGTCTGATAAATCAATTAGCCATTGATAAGTCGCTCGTGCTTTTTCTTCAGCTGCAATATCCTCGTATAAATCTGCGATAGGATCTCCTTTCGCTTGAATGTAAGTGGCAGTAAAAGGAACACCACCTGCATTATGATAAAACAAGGCGCTGTCATGATTCGCATAATGCGCGTCTAATCCGGCAGCTTTCATTTGTTCAGGTGTTGCATCTTTTGTTAATTTATAAATCATTGTAGCAATCATTTCTAAATGGGCGAACTCTTCTGTACCGATATCGGTTAGTAAGCCAACGACTTTGTCAGGAATTGTATAACGTTGATTTAAGTAGCGAAGAGCAGCAGCCAGTTCGCCGTCCGCACCGCCATATTGTTCAACTAATAATTTGGCGAGTGCTGGATTACAAGTACTCACTTTAACTGGATATTGTAATTTTTTTTCATAAATCCACATAGTTTCTCTCCTTTATCCCGCTATTTGCTGCCCGTAAACTCCACTTGATTAAAGTTTCATTTTATATTTGCCATGGCCACGGTCCTTGGCTCCATTGCCATGGAGCGTTAGAATAACTATTTCCGAACTGCTGAAGTGGTCCGTATTTTTCTTCAATTTTTTGTTGTAATACTCTTCGTTTATAGGAGAAATCGTTGAATTGATTTATAGCTGCAGTATCGTCGGGGTGCGTATCTAAATAGAGGGTAAGTTCAACTAATACAAAGTCTAGTTCTTGTAGTTCTTCAATCCATTTGTAATATTCATCAGGCAATGTTTGTGTCACGTTTTTATTCACCGTCCTTTTTTGTGAGGATTTTCATAAAAATCATAAAAAGCAGGCCATAAAGTCCCTTTTCTTAAAGCTTCTTTTGGTGGGAATTGGGGTAAGTTAGGTGGTTGAAAGCCTATAAATAGGTGTGGGGGAGTTGAGTAATATTTCTTTCCAATTGGAGGGCAAGGGTCGTTTGGGCCATGAAAAGGTATGTAGGATTTCATAAATTCATCCATGTTACACGCCTCCTTTATAAATGAAATATTCGTCACTACGTATTGTATTCGTACATAATTGCAAATTATGACTCATATAGAAAACTAAAAGGGGCAGGGGGAGTGCGGATGGAAAGTGTTACAACATGTATTGTCTTAGAATCTAAAAACTTAAAGGAAACATTATATTTTTATGAAGGAATTCTAGGGTTTAAACCGAGCAAGGAGAGGCCACAAATACGTGTAACAGGTGTGTGGTATGATATCGGTTCAACGAGAATTTGTTTTGTTGTAAACAGGGGGCTGGGAGAACATAGAGAGGCTGTTATATCATCAGTGAAGGACCTATTGTTAAAAACTACAAATATCGAGCGGTTAAAGAAAAAGTTAGCGTGTTATCAAATATCATTTGTAGAAGAGCGTCGCGGTGAAGAAGTTAGAATAATATTTCATGATCCAGATGGTTATACACTCCAATTCCTTTCAATAGAGAACAGGGAAGAGAGTCTTTTACAATGTAATAATCTGAATGGCGAATGAAAAAAATATTGACAAGCCCCTCCAAATATTTTAATGTGATTGTATAAAATTGTGTATATAAAGGGGAGTAACTTATTACAGTAAAGTCGTCATTACAGGGAGAAACCCTCGGCTTTATTGGCAACGTTCCGTTGTTAGTGAGACCTTTACCAGCAATGGTAAAGGCCCCTTCTTGTCTTTTTTAGGACCCTTACCATATTTGGTAGGGTCCTTTTTGTATACAAAGAGAGGAGAAATAAAAATGAAAAAACTTATAAGTAGATTAAGAGTTGTATTTCATGTCCGCCGTTTTGTTCCATTTCTATTTGACTTTTTTACTTCAAAAGAGGTTTCCATAAAGAAGAAAATCTTATCTATTACTTTTTTAGTTGGTTATGTAGCGATGCCGCTCGATTTAATTCCAGACTTCTTACCGTTTATCGGTATTTTAGATGATATTGGAATTGTGTTATTTATTTTAAATCGAATTGTAAAAATGGCGCCAGTGCAATTGCAAGAAAAGCATAACGTAAACGTAGGATAGGAGTTGAAAATATGGAGCAAATTATTTTAGATATAATCGAGTTTTTAAAGCAGTTTTCTTATTTTGGAGTTGTGTTAGCTTTAACTTTTGAGTTTATTCCTGCAGAGGTAGTTTTGCCTATGGTTGGATATTGGGTATACGAGGGTGATATGAATTTTTGGCTAGCTGTATTAGCTGGAACACTAGGGGGAACGACAGGACCATTAACGTTATACGCACTAGGTTATTACGGTGGTCGTCCTCTATTAATAAAATACGGGAAATACTTCTTCATTAAAGAAGAACAAATTCAAAAAGCAGATGATTTCTTTGAGAAATATGGGCCGGTTGTAGCATTTTTAGGACGCTTCATCCCGGGAGTTCGAACGCTTATTTCCGTTCCATGTGGTATGGCAAAAATGAACATATGGAAATTTAGCATATATACATTTGTAGCAATGTTCCCATTAACGACTTTGTATATTTATTTTGGAATGAAATTAGGTCCGCATTGGGAAAAAGCAGCGGGTGTTGTTGGACAATATATGCTACCGATATTAGCCGTCGTTCTTATTATTGTAGGTGGTATTTTAATCTATAAATTTATGAAAAAACGAAACAGATCGGAATCTATCTAGTCATTGGTAATGGAATTTGCATATTTTTTGAAAATAGATGAATAGTACAGGCAAAAGACTCTGAGGGACATACACATATAGGGAATATAAAAGAGAGAGGGGAAACAACTATGTCTTGTGAGTGCTCAGGGTCAGCATTAACTTGCTGTCCAGATAAAAATTATGTGCAAGATAAAGTGTGTAGTCCGTGGTCTGCTACTGTAGTTGCAACAGCAATTGATAATGTTCTTTATACAAATAATATTAACCAAAATGTAGTTGGTACTGGTTTTGTTAAATATGATGTTGGTCCAGGTCCAATTACTGTAGAAGCGCTTGATTCTGCTGGGGCTACAATTGATACACAAACATTAAACCCAGGAACGAGTATCGCTTTTACGTATCGCCGCTTTGCTAGTATACAAGTTGTGTTACCTGCAACACCTGGTGGAACGTATCAGGGAGAATTTTGTATTACAACACGTTATCCACTTTCATAGTAGAATAGGAGAGGATCGAAATGGGAATGAGAAGTTCCGGTTTGTCTTGTTGTTCTAATAAAACACTTGTGCAAGATCAAGTATGTACAGACTGGTCTATTACAGGTGCTGGTACTCAAATTGTATATACGAATAATATTACACAAGAAGTATATGGTTCAGGTTATGTGAAATATGATGTAGGCGCGAATCCCATTACAGTTGATTTTTTAGTCGGTGCTACAGTAGTTGATACAATTACTGTACAACCACAAAGTAGTGGTACTTTCACTGTACGATATTTTACTACTGTCCGAATTACTACGACAGGAACAACTGTTAATCAAGGCGAGTTTTGTATTACAGTACGTTATCCAATTTCATAAAAAAAGCATACCGTAAATGGTATGCTTTTTTAAAATTGAGGAAGTAATAAAATTGGTATTCTATAAGCAACATGTAAATTGGCAACAGTACTTGCCTTCTAAATATAGTGAAGGATTATTTTGTATATTAATAATACTAACGGATTTTAAATCTTTACCTGTGTAAGATATTGTATTGCCAGGAAACACAGTGAAAATATTGGTTACTGCTCCAATGATTTGAATTGTAATTGCTTCAGTGCTGCTAGTACTATTGTAAACCGAGACAGTACCTGATATAGGCAGTATCCCATCACTTTGCCACAGTATCATTGATTGTAGTGCATCTTTGGTAGAGGGAATGGTGTTGTTAGTTATGAGGAAATTCCCTGCAAATTCATTTGTTACTCGCTCACAACTTGGATTTGGAGGAGGGGGCGGTGGACAAGGGTCTGGACAAATGATAGATAAAGGAGCGAAACAGCCAATATTTTTTTTGTTCTTCAATACAACCCCTCCTTTTTAAGTTATCTTTTACTACTATTAAATGTAGAAGCATGGCCGATGTGTTAAGAAAAGAAGAAAATTTTTAAAATTAAGATTGTCTAATAGGCTTACAGCTTAACTTATCATTAATGTTATAGAAAAGATTATATGTGAATAGACATGGGAAAAGAATGATCAGACTCTTTTAGACAAAAGGTGGTTGTATACAATAGTACGAGTAATGTTGGACTTAACACTTAATTAACTGTATATTTACAAAAATCTAATAAAATTCATTTGTTATTTAAACGATATTAATATGTTTAAGATAAAATAGCCCTTGTAATGAATCAATTATTATGAGGAGGATTCACGTGGAAAGAACTGCTTTACGAAAAGTAAAAGGTCTTATTGGATTATTAATGGTGTTTGTATTGGCATTTGTATCATTACCGTGGAGTACGTCGGTTAAAGCGGAAGAGAAAAAGCAAGAAAAGGCACCAAGTGAGAAGAAAATCGTTTTCCCAGTTGTAAGTGATGTGCATATTAAAGATAGTGGAACAGATGATACGTTCCGCTGGAAAAGAGCGATTGAGCAATTTAATACGCTTGCACCAAAGCAAGATGCGTTTGTCATTGTAGGTGATTTTACTGATTCGGGTTCAGTAAAGCAATATGATCGTTTCATGCAAGTGTATAACGAAAATGCAAATAAAGATGCGGTACGAATGAATTCTCTAGGTAATCATGATTATTGGAACGGCTTATCTGTAGAGGGAGCACAGAAGCGTTTCTTAGAAAAGACAGGAATGGAATCGGTTTATTATCATAAGGTGGTAAAAGGGTATCATTTCCTTGTTATGTCTCCAGAGGATGGGACAACACATGGCTATTATTCGGACAAGCAAATTAATTGGTTAAAAGAAGAAATGGCAAAGGCACAAAAAGATGATCCAGAAAAACCGATTTTTGTGTTTTTACATCAACATATTAAAGATACAGTGTACGGTAGCCAAGAATGGGGAACGAAAGATAGTGCGAAAATTAATGCGGTATTAAAAGAATACCCACAAGTAATTACGTTTTCAGGTCATTCACATTATCCGTTAGATGATCCAAGATCGATTCATCAAAAAGATTTTACGTCTGTTGGAACATCTTCTGTAAGCTATATGGAAGTTGAAGGCGGTAAAGTACAAGGGAATATCCCGCCAGGAGCTAGTACATTAAGCCAAGGTTTATTGGTAGAGGTAGATGACAAAGAGGTAACAATTAATCGCCGTGATTTCCATACAAACTCTTGGACAGGTGAGCCTTGGAAAATTAAATTACCAACGAAAAAAGAAGGATTCAACTATGGAGAAGATCGTGATAAAGAAAAGCCATACTTTGCGAAGGATGCAAAGCTTGCTGTATCAAATGTAACGGAAAATGCGGCAACAGTAACATTCCCGCAAGCATTGGACAACCTTCTTGTTCATTCTTATCGCTTGCAAGCAAAGGATAAACAAACAGGTGAGATTAAAAATAAGCTATTAGCATTCTCAGAGTTTTATCGAGATCCAGTGCCGAAAGAACTGATATTTACACTTGCAGGACTAGATGGCGGGAAAACATATACACTTGAAGTTGTTGCGATTGATTCATTCGGCAATGAAAGTGTACAACCATTAACGGCAGAAATTACTACGAAAAAAGATAATATTGACCCGAATGTGAAAGTACCAAAGGCAGATGTTTTTGATGTAAACTTTGCAGATGGTACATTTAAAGACAGTTCATCATTTGGTACAAAAGGTGATGTTAAGGGCAATGTGACTATTGAATATGATAAAGCATTGAAAAAGAATGTTATGAAGTTAAACGGAAAAGCAAATACATTTGGATACCTTCCATTTTCAGCAGCACAAAAAGAAAAAGTAGCAAATTCATTTACGTTAGAAACTGTATTTTCAATGAATGAAATTCGTGGACAAGGTATTTTGCAAAATACAGAGAGCGGTGGAATTGGTTTTGAGTCTACAGGAAGTGGCTATGTAGAATTATGGGCTCATATTGGTGGAAGCTATAAACGTGTGGGTGTTCAATTAGAAGCAAACAAAACGTATCATTTAACAGGAACATATAACGGCAGTGAAGTAGCAATTTATGTAGATGGTAAAAAAGTAAATAGTCAGCCGGCTCAAGGGAAAGTATATCACCCGAACGTACCATTCGCACTTGGTGCAGATCCTGATAGCAACGGAAATGGCGGTATTCCGTTAAATGGACAAATTGCATTAGCAAAATTATATAGTAAAGCATTAAGTTCTTCAGAAATAGTAGCGGCATATAACGAGTTTTCTACTCGTACAAAATTAGAGCAAGTAAATAAGTTATATGAAGAAATCGGAAAAGTGAAAGAAGTATTGGCAGGTACTTATGAATTTGGTGAAAAGCCAGGTCAGTATTCACAAGCAGCTTTTAACGAATTACAAAGAAGCTATGACAATGCAAAGAAAGTGTTTGAGAATATAGCGAGTACAGGAGAACAAATTGTTCAAACGTATAATGAATTAAAAACAGCAAACCAAACATTTGTCCAATCAAAGGTAGCAGAAGAACAGCCAAAAACACCGAAAGAAAAATTACAAGTGAATATTGAATCTGCAAAAGCTTTAGTAAAGAAAGCGCAAGGTGGAAATGTAACAGACGGTTCTGTTAAATCATTAAGTCAAAAAATCACAGTTGCAGAAGCTGTGTTAAAAGATAAAAATGTAAAAGATGAGTATGTGGAATCAATGAATCGTACGCTAGAGCACGCTATTTCACTTGTTGAAAAAAGCATCAACAAATAAGGTATAAGAAAAAGAAGCTTATCATGATAGGCTTTTTTTTTGTTATACTAAAAGTAGTATAGAAAAAGGGAGCGAATAATTTGGAAGAGAAAAAGCTAAAAAGAATTCTTGAATATGTATGGATCGCCGTTGTGCTCCTTGTAGGATATTATTTATTAAAAGATAAAAGTATATGGATTCTATTTTTAATGACATTTTTATTAGCAGGATTAGGAACGCTATTTATTAACTTTTTCTTTGATAGTGTAAACGCGTGGAGAAAGAAAAAGAAAGAGACGAAGTAAGGGAGAATAAAGTGAAACTTTAATCAGTGGAGTCTTACTGCCCGGCAAATAGCGGGATAAGTATACAAAAGTTGATCGGTATATTTTTCGTTTTACAATCGTTAATGAAAATAGCTCGCCTTTATGATAGGCGAGCTATTTTTTTATACTTCTTTTTTCTCATCATTTGTTTTTTTAGTAGCTAAATGACTATGTTTTCTAGAGTAGAAGAAGTATACGCATAAACCGACTATAAGCCAAAATGAAAAGCTGATCCATGTCGTTTTGGACAAATTAGTCATTAAATATAAACAACAAAGAATAGCGACAACCGGTAGTGCAGGTACGAGTGGTGTGCGGAAGCCTCGTTTTAAATCAGGATGAGTTTTCCGTAAAATAAGTACAGCAAAGCAAACGAATGTGAAGGCTGTTAACGTACCGATGTTTACTAAATTTGCTAGTAAATGTAGGTCTAAAAGTCCTGCTAATAAAGCTGCAAATACTCCAGTAATCCATGTGTTTAATAAAGGGATTTTTACTTTTTTATTTACGCGTGATAAAGCTTTTGGGAGTAAGCCGTCTCGGCTCATTGCATAAGAAACACGAACTTGTCCATACATAACGACTAAAAGAACGGTTGTCATTCCTGTCATCGCACCAACTGCAAGTAGCCCCGCAATAGTATCTTCACCAACGAAATGTAGTGCAAATGCAACTGGATCAGAAACGTCTAATTGCGTATAAGGAACCATGCCTGTTAAAACGAAAGATACGATCATGTATAAAACTGTACAAATAAGAAGGGAACCGATAATGCCAATTGGTAAATCACGCTGCGGTTTTTTCGTTTCTTCTGCCGCGGTTGCGATTGCATCAAAACCTAAAAAGGCGAAGAAGACAGTGGCAGCTCCGGTAATAATACCGTCGTACCCGAATGGAATGAACGGTGTCCAATTTTCAGGCTTTACATATTTTGCGCCTGCTACGATAAAGGCGATAATAACTGCTAATTTTATAAGGACCATAATATTATTAATGCGTGCGCTTTCGCGTATACCAAAACTTAAAAGACCAGTAATGAGAAGTAAAATACAAACAGCGGGTAAATCAATGAGACCACCTTTTCCCGTTCCGGAGGCCGAGGAAATAATGGTGGGAAGGTGTATATTGAACCCTTGAAGCAATGATTGTAAATATCCAGACCAGCCAACAGCTACCGCTGCAACAGCGAGTAAATATTCGAGCATTAAACACCAACCAACGATGAAGGCGACAACTTCTCCGACGGTCATGTATGCATAAGTATAAACACTTCCGGAGACTGGTATAGAAGAAGCGAATTCGGCATAACAAAAGGCCACACAAGCACAAGTAAATGCAGCAATAAGGAATGATAGCATAATACCGGGACCAGAATGTTTCGCCGCTACAATACCTGTTAATACAAAAATCCCTGTCCCAATTACGGCGCCGATTCCTAAAAACGTTAAATCGAGTGCCGTTAATGTTCGATCTAGCTGCCTTGGTGATTCAGTACTAAGCGCTTTTTTTCTTAATAATGACTTCACTGTGAACTCTCCTCCTTTAGTTTTCATCTCCATAACTGCGAATATAGTACGAGCCCATTGGAAAAGAGTATGTAAGTGAATGAAAATACAGTTATGGTATGTAGTTTTTTGAAATTTCTGGGTTAATCTTATTATAATTCAGAATATTTTGTCAAATAAATTTTAACAAATAAAAAGCCGGTTGTAAGGAGAAACTATGTGCAGAAATAGATGCAGGTTAACAATCAGTAGAGATGAAGAATAATCCACTGATTAAAGTTTTACTTTATTATAGTAGGAGAAGATGTTATGTTATTTTATTTTGAACTTGTCGTCATTTTACTTTGTACGAAATTAGCTGGTGATATTAGCGTTAGACTTGGCCAGCCTTCTGTACTCGGTAAATTAATCGTTGGTATTATTATCGGTCCAGCTTTGCTAGGTATTATTAATAGTTCAGAACTTATTGATGAGCTTAGCGAAATTGGTGTTTTGCTACTTATGTTTATGGCAGGACTCGAAACTGATTTAGAAGAGTTAAATCGTAATTTAAAATCTGCATTCGCAGTAGCGATGGGAGGAATTATTTTCCCATTCCTTGGTGGGTATTTAGCAGGACTTGCGTTTGGAATGTTACAGTCGCATGCGATCTTTTTAGGGTTATTACTTTGTGCCACTTCGGTTAGTATTTCTGTTCAAACACTAAGAGATTTAGGGAAAATGAATACGAGAGAAAGTACGACGATTTTAGGTGCAGCTGTATTTGATGATGTAATTGTCGTTATTTTATTAGCATTTGTGATGAGTTTTTTAGGTACACAAGATGTAAATGTAACGCTAGTCATTGCAAAGAAAATTATCTTTTTTGTAAGTATTGTTTTCATCTCTTGGAAAGTTGTTCCATGGATTATGAAAATGCTCGTACCACTTCGCGTAACAGAAGCATTAATTAGTGCAGCTCTTATTATTTGTTTCTCTTTTTCGTATTACAGTGAAATGATGGGGATTGCAGGTATTATTGGAGCATTCGCAGCTGGAATTGCCATTTCTCAAACAGAGTATAAGCATGAAGTGGAACATAAAATTGAACCAATTGCTTATGCAATATTTGTTCCAGTGTTCTTCGTAAGTATCGGAATGGAAATTACATTTCAAGGTATAGGAAGCCAGCTTTGGTTCATTATCATCATGACTCTTATTGCGATATTCACAAAGTTAATCGGATCAGGTTTAGGCGCAAGACTGACAGGATTCAACCTTCAATCTTCTATTAGTATCGGTGCGGGAATGGTTTCGCGCGGAGAAGTGGCGCTTATCATCGCAGCAAATGGACTTGCGGCGAATTTGTTAGCGAAAGAAAATTTCACAGCGATTGTCATTGTTGTTATATTGACGACGATTATTACGCCGCCGCTTTTGAAGAAGTATTTTGTATAGAGAGGAAGGGCTTATCTGATGTAGGGGTAAGCTCTTTTTTTATTGCAAAATGCAGTGGTCATGTAGCATGAAAGGTTTGGAATTATGGTAAAATCTATGTATGTGATATGACAAGGAGAGGGAAGTGTGAAGATTACAAAGGGGAAAGTTATAGGTGTAATCATACTTATTGCACTATGTATCCCATTTACCGCATGGAAAGAATCAAAAGTGAAAGATTTTCCAGTTTCTATTTTTTCTTCCTATGTAGAAGACGAAAACCCGAAAGACTATAAGTACACTGCTTTTGTACCTGACTTTGCAATTTGGATACATGGATGGGAAAAACAGCGATCTGAAGGTGAAATAACGTCATATAAAAAAGGGGATCGAACTGTAATTGTTCACCATCCACCTGGTAATGATGGTTTTTATCTATATGATACAAATGATATTGGAGAATATACGCAACCGTAAGAAGTGGAGGTTAAATAGTGAAAGCTTCAACATTACTATTTAAAATTGAAAGTAATATGGATCAATTTTCACCAGCTGAAAAGAAGGTTGCCATGTACATAATGGAGAATGCAGAGATTGTTCCGAATTTAACGACGAAAGAAGTGTCAACGAATGCAGGTGCAAGTGAGGCGAGTGTTGTTCGCTTTTGTAAATCGATTGGAATCGGAAGCTTTAAAGCATTTAAGATAGCGCTCGTTCGTGAATTAACGATTGCTGATTATAATATTAATGATTTTTCAGTGATGAATACGGAAGATGGACCGTACGATTTGTTTAATAAAGTTACATATGTGAATAAAGCTGCAATTGAGGCGAGCGTTACTGCGATAGATAAAAAGGAACTTGAGAAAGCTGCAGATCGTATTGTAAATGCAGATAAAATTATATTTTATGGAGTAGGCGGATCAGCTACTCCGGCGATGGACGGAGCGTATAAATTTACGCGGCTCGGATTTACAGCGATGATGCTATCTGATTTTCATATGATGTTGCCACTCGTCACGAATTTAAAAGAGGGAGATATATTTGTGGCGATTTCAACTTCTGGGCGGACGAAAGATGTGCTCGAAATGGCGCAATATGCGAAGAAGCGAGGAGCTACAGTTATTGCGATTACAAAGCTAGATCAATCATCTCCTTTATATAAAGCGGCAGATATTCGCCTTTGTATGCCAGATGTAGAGCAAGACCATCGCATTGCGAGTATTGCGTCGAGAATGACGCAACTGAATATGATTGATGCTTTATATGTGATTACTTTCAATCGAATTGGTAATAAAGTATTAGATCAATTTATGGAGACGAGAGAAGAAGCATTACGGTTACGGAAATTGAAGTAGAAGAAAAGATGGGGAGACTCATCTTTTTTATTATCTTTGACACAAATATGTCATGTTGTGAAATTTTATTTCATAAAATAAGAAAGAGTTATTGATTTTTAGTTTCTTGAAGTTATAATAAAAGTGTGAAATATAATTTCGAAGAGGGTGGCAATATGTTAGAGAATTTATCGACAGAACACCGTAATGAGAAAACGATGAATCTAGATGAGATGAGTATAAAAGAAGTGTTACAAAGTATGAATGAAGAAGATCGAACTGTTGCGTTAGCAGTTGAAAATGAAATAGAAGAAATTGAAAAGGTTGTACAAATTGTTACTAAGTCTTTTGAAGAAGAAGGCCGTTTAATTTATATTGGGGCTGGTACGAGTGGCCGTTTAGGCATTTTAGATGCGGTTGAATGTCCACCGACATTTGGAACAGATGATAAAATGGTGCAAGGATTTATAGCAGGTGGATTGAAAGCGTTTACCAAGGCGGTGGAAGGTGCCGAAGATCGTGAAGAGTTAGCAGAAGAAGATTTAAAAAGTATTGGATTAAATGAGAAAGATACAGTTATCGGAATTGCAGCAAGTGGCAGAACTCCTTATGTAATTGGCGGCTTGAAGTACGCAGGCAGCGTGGGAGCGAGTACAGCTAGTATCTCTTGTAATAAAAATGCTGAAATAAGTAAATATGCAAAACTAAATGTGGAAGTAGAAACAGGCGCAGAAATTTTAACAGGCTCAACGCGTTTGAAGGCAGGTACTGCGCAAAAATTAGTGCTTAATATGATTTCAACTGCTTCTATGATTGGTGTAGGGAAAGTGTATAAAAACTTAATGGTAGATGTTCAATCAACAAATGAGAAATTAGTCGAACGCTCAAAACGAATTATTGTTGAAGCGACAAGTGCTAGTTATGAAGTAGCTACAGAGTATTACGAAAAGGCAGGTCGAGATGTGAAAGCTGCAATCGTTATGATATTACTACAGTGTGAATATGGGGAAGCACTAGAAAAATTAAACGAAGCGAAAGGATTTGTGAAGAAGGCACTATAACATATAGGGAGGGGAAATCTGTTATGAAGAAAGAAGTGAGAATGGCAAGTGAGATTACAGAGCAACTTGGGGGAGTAAAGAATATTCGCGGCATTGCTCATTGTATGACGAGGCTGCGATTAACGCTTCATGATGAAAGTAAAGTGAACATGGACCTTTTGAAAAAGGTTGAAGGGGTTATGGGTGTTATTGAAGATGAGACGCTTCAAGTTGTTGTTGGACCAGGGACAGTAAATAAAGTAGCAGCTGAAATGGAAGTTTTAACAGGACTCAGAATTGGTGAAGTTGCAGATCATCACCTTGAAGATATCGGCCGGGAGATAAAGTCAGGGATTAAGAAGAAAAACAATACACCAATGAAAAACTTTTTAAGAAAAATAGGAAGTATTTTCATTCCGTTAATTCCTGGCCTTGTTGCATCGGGAATTATAAACGGGGTCGCTAACTTTGCGAAAAATGCAGGTGCCGATCCGAATGCAACATGGCTACAAATGTTACTTTTAATTGGTGGGGGTATCTTTACATTCCTAGGAATTTTAGTCGGCTGGAATACAGCGAAAGAGTTTGGCGGGACACCAGTTCTTGGGGCAATTGCTGGTATTTTAATTTTCAATCCGGCGATGGCAAATGTAAAATTATTCGGTGAAGCGCTAGTACCCGGACGGGGCGGATTATTTGCAGTTATTTTTGCAGCGTGGCTTATGGTTGTAGTTGAAAGACAAGTTCGAAAAGCAGTGCCAAATGCAGTTGATATTATCGTAACACCACTTATTACTGTTTTAGCTGTTAGTATAGTCACGATGTTAGCGATTCAGCCAGTAGCGGGATTCTTATCTGATGGTATTACGAGCGGTATTAATGCAATTTTAAATGTTGGTGGAGCATTTGCTGGAGCTGTGCTTGCCGGAACATTTTTACCTCTCGTTATGGTCGGATTGCATCACGGTTTAACACCGATTCATATGGAATTTATTAATCAAACTCACGTAACACCTTTATTACCAGTACTCGCAATGGCTGGCGCGGGGCAAGTAGGAGCGGCAATTGCAATTTATGTAAAAACAAAGAATAAACGACTTCGTAATGTGATTAAAGGTGGATTACCAGTTGGATTTTTAGGAATTGGCGAACCGTTATTATACGGGGTTACATTACCACTTGGGAAACCGTTTCTTACTGCTTGTTTAGGAGCGGCTGTCGGTGGTGCATTCCAGGCAGTAATGAAAACGGCTTCACTCGGAATCGGTGTATCAGGATTATCTTTAATTCCATTAATTGCTGATAATAAATATTTACTATATTTCTTAGGGTTAGTAATTGCATATACTTTCGGTTTCATCTTTACGTACTTCTTTGGCTTTAAAGAAGAAATGGCAGAAAACATATAGAGAAAGGGCTTCCTTTCTCTTTTTTTATATTAATAGAAGGAGAGATTTATATGATAGGAGTTTCAATTTATCTTTCAAAAGAGCGAGTAGAGAAACAAGAAGCATGGTTAAAATTAGCGAAAGAAAACGGATTTTCATCTGTTTTTACATCTCTTCACATTCCAGAAGATGATCCGAATACGTATAAGGAGTTAATTCAAATACTTGGGAAACAAGCTCTCGAAAATGAAATGGAATTAATGGTCGATGTCTCTCCAAAATCGTTAAACCATTTAGGCATAACGTATGAAAATGTGGAAGAATTATTAGAGTGGGGCATTACTGGTTTACGAATGGATTACGGAATTATGTCAAAAGAAATTGCGAGTGTATCGCGTAAGATGAAGGTAGCGTTAAACGCGAGTACGATTACAGAATCATTTTGGAAAGAGTTACTTGCGGAAAATATACGAGTAGATCGTGTAGAAGCGTGGCATAATTTTTATCCGCGTCCAGAAACAGGACTAGCAAAGTCGTTTTTACAAAAACAAAATAAGTATTTACATGAGTGCGGAATAAAAACGATGGCATTTATTCCGGGAGATGGTGAAAAACGAGGTCCGTTATATGAAGGTTTACCAACGTTAGAAAAGCACCGCTATATGCGTCCGCTTGAATCGTATTTAGAGCTTGTTCAAGAGTGTGACGTCGATAAAGTGCTAATTGGAGATATAAGCGCGAATCTAGAAAGTGTACAAGAAATCGCGAGTGCGAGTAATGGGATTATTCCAGTGCGATATCAATCATTTATAGATGATAGCGACACTGTACAATTGATAGAACGAATACATACGAACCGGCTTGATCCAGCTCGTGATGTCATTCGCTCTGTAGAATCGCGCGAAGAAAATAAAGTTGTGTTACAGCCGATGCATACAATTGCAAGAAAGAAAGGTAGTATTACAATTGATAATGAATTGTACGGTAGATATGCTGGGGAGATGCAGGTTGTTGTAAATGATTTACCTGTAGATGAGAAAGTGAATTTTGTCGGAATGGTCGTAGAAGAGGACCTGCCTTTATTGCCTTATATTGGTGCTGGAAAAAAGTTTCAATTTTTTCTGTGTGATAGAGTAAAAGCTTGAATTAGCGCTATTTTATAAAAGACATTATTCGTAAAACGGATAATGTTTTTTGTTTTCTTTAAAAAAAGCATTTGACGAATGAAAAGAAATACCGTATTGTTTTGTCTTGTGAATAAATGTTCATCATAACAAAACAAAAAAGGAGAGTTCAAAATGAATCAATATATTGGGAATTTAATTATTCGTATCGTGTTAGGAGTTACGTTCTTTGCACACGGTTTAGCAAAGTTTCAATCAGGTATAGATAACGTAGCAGGATGGTTTACAAGCATCGGTTTACCAGGTGGTCTTGCATATGGCGTAGCGACAGTTGAATTAGTAGGTGGTATATTATTAATTATCGGTTTAGGTGTCCGATATGTAGGATTGTTATTCGCTCTTATTTTAGCTGGAGCTATCGTAAAGGTAAATGGAGCAGCAGGATTATTAGGAGATGGAAAGAACCCAGGGTATGAATTAGATCTTGCGTTATTATCAATGGGTGCGTATTTATTCGTTGTAAAAGCAGAAGGATATGTAGATCGTTTCTTAAAAGAGAAAGTAATGAAAACGAAGTAAATTTTATTTATAAATTGTTGACTTAAAGAGTTGGTGTAACTATAATTGTTACAATAACTAAGTTAAGAATAAAATTAATTAGAATATTTTTTTACACAAGATGTAACTATAGTTGTTACATCTTGTGTAAAGAATAAATAAACGGGGGAGGAAGTACCATGCCTAAATCAAATTTAGAAATTATTCAAAGCACGTATGAAGGATCAGCTTCTTCGAATGCAAAACATTTAGCAGAAGCATTTTCTGAAAAAGTGGAATGGACAGAGGCAGAAGGTTTTCCGTACGGCGGAACGTATATAGGTACAGAAGCTATAATGGAAAATGTATTTAGTCGTTTAGGATCAGAATGGGATGATTATAAAGCGAGTGTAAAGACGTACCATGAAGTAAACGAAAAAGATGTGATTATTGCTGAAGGTGTTTATTCAGGAGTTTATAAAGAGACGGGAAAATCATTTGAGGCGGAATTTGTTCATGTATGGCAGCTTGAAAATGGAAAAATCGTGAAATTTAAGCAATATGTGGACAGTTACATTGTACGAGAAGCGATGAAGGTTTAAAATGAAATAAGGAAACAAATGGAATCGGCTGTGCGCAGGCGATTCCATTTGTTTATGTGATTATTAGGGGAATGGGGAATACATAATATGAAAAAATGGATTATAGGGACAATTACAATGATTGTAATTGCGATAGGAGCTGTATTCTGTGTTACGAAACTTCTTAATTATATAGAAGAAGAGGAGAAGAGTCTGAAAGCACAAAATGTAATGGGGCAACAAGGGAAGAAAGCAAAGGAAGAAAAGCAACAAGCTAGTGAAGATGAAATTATTTCTACAATGCATAGGATGGTACATCAAAAAGTGAAATCCTCTGAAAAATGGGGATTTATTGAAATGACAAATAAGGAAATTCGTAGTGCGAAGAACGCAGTAGAAAGCAGTACTAATTTTAAATATAAATCAAAGCTACTTTCTACTTTAGAGCGCTGGGAGAAAGGGGATTTTTCACAGACGGTTGAGGAGCATAACTTTTTGTGGGAAATTCAAGGTGGTGATACCGGAAAGGCAACAGAACGTTTATCGCCAGAAGAAGAAAAACAGTATGTGAAAGAAATGAAAGGTAAATAAAAACATCGCCACTCTGGTGGCGATGCTTTTTCATTAAGAATGCTTTCGTACTAAAGCTCTAGTCGTCTGAGGAGAAACAGTTTTAAAATGAGAGAATAAATAGCACCCTGTAACGACGATAATTGTCCCGAAAATTTGAATCCATGTTAGTTCTTCTCCAAGGAAAATAAATGCTAAAATAGCTGTGAAAATTGGATTGAAATTTAGAAAAATCCCCGATGTAGTAGCGCCTAATTTCTGTACACCAATATTCCAAAACACCATACAAAGTACTGTTGAAATGAGTCCTGTATATAAAAGTGATGTTATGAAGGAAGAGTTGATATTGGAAACAGTGAAGCTTCCTATGTTAAATGGTAGTAATAAAATAACGCCGAAAATACCAGAATATAATGTTGCCATGAGTGGTGTAGTTGTTTTTGTAGCCCATTTACTACAAACAGAATAGATTCCCCAAATACAAACAGCCGCAATCATCCATAAATCTCCGCTATTAAAATGTAGTGAAAATAAAAGAGCAAAATTTCCTTTTAAAAGGACGAGCATAACCCCGAAAAATGAAAGAATCATAGAAAGAATTTGAAGTGTATTTACTTTTTCTTTTAGAAATAGCACAGAAAATAATGCAATTGAAATAGCGTTCAATGTAGAAATAAGACCTACATTCGTTGCGGATGTTTTTTCTAGTGCTAAAAATTGAAAAATGTTAAAAAGAACGACTCCTGAAATTCCCATAAGTATTAACGGAAGTATTGCAGAGCGTGGTGGAATGATTTTCTTCTCTTTAAACCATACCATTGGTAATAAACAAATGATCGCAATTAGCCATCTTAAACTTGTCAGTGTCATCGGAGATGCATGATCGACGAGTGATTTCCCAACGACGAAATTTCCTCCCCATAATAAGCTTGTTAATAATAGTAAAAAGACATAAAAATAAGGCATGCTAAAAACCCCTTTGTTGAAATAAGAATGAACTGTAAATAATTTTAGCATTTTTCTTTATTATCTAATATATTCTTTTGTATAATGGTAAAAACTCGATAAAATGTTTCGTTAGAAATCTTATTTACAGAAAAACATTCAGTTTTATATAAGTTATGAGATGTTTCTTCGAATAATCGTCGGTAAGAAAAAAGGGGGAATTTTGATGGAGTCATCTGTTATTAAAGTGCTTGATGATTTGGATGTGAAAATTTTAGATATATTGCAGAAAGAATCACAAGTAAGTAATGCAGAGCTTGCACGCCGTGTTAATTTATCTCCAGCTGCGATGCATGCACGAATAAAAAGGTTAGATGGGGAAGGTTTTATTGATAAGCAAGTAGCAATTTTAAATCAAGAAAAGCTTGGATTTGATTTATTATGTTTCATTTTTATGAGCACGAATATTCATCAGTATGAAAAGCTTGAAGTGTTAGAACGAGAATTAGAATCTATGCCTGAAGTGTTAGAATGTCACTGTTTAACAGGAGAGTATGATTATTTATTAAAAGTTGCAAATCGTGATCGTAAGGAACTGGAGCATTTTATTAGAAAGCTGAATAAGCTTGGTATTACACGTATACAGACGAGTTTAGCACTTCGTGAAATTAAATATTCGACGGTATTGCCGATACGAAATGAGGAACCGAGCATCGATTAAGTTGCTTGGTTTTTTGTTTGTGTAAAGTGAAACTTTAATTAGTGGGGGTTTTGTTCATCCACCACTGATTATTAGCCTTCACCAATCGGGCGTTTAGGGGCAGCCCGACTCCCACCTACCTTCTTTGCTTCAGCCGAATTTTGAGGTGGGAGTCTTACTGCCCGTTAATGCGGGATAAAATTCAGAAAAGTGATTGACGGAGAGAAAAGAGAGATGTATTATTATATAAAATTATGAATTAAAATTCATTCATTGTTATAAATATTAATGCTGGGGGCAAGGGGATATAATATGAAAATCTTTAATGCGGTTACAAGTGATGTGAAAGAAATTTATAATCTCATTGAAATGTATGCAAAAGAAGGAGTTGTTTTACCGCGTTCTCTTTTGTCCCTCTATCAATATTTACAATGTTTATATGTTATGAAAGAAGGGGAGGAAGTCGTTGGAGTTGCTGGTTTGCATGTGTTAGGAGAGGATATCGCAGAAGTACGATCGTTAGTAGTTTCGCATACATATGCAGGAAAAGGGATAGGGCGTAAGTTAGTGAATCATGTAATGAATGAGGCGGCGAAGATAAAAGTGAACAGGGTAATTTCTTTAACATATGAAACAGAATTTTTTCAAAAGTGCGGGTTTGATTTTATGAATAGAGAAGCATTGCCAGAAAAAGTGTGGATTGATTGTAGACATTGTCCAAAAGTTGATTATTGTGATGAGGTGGCGATGATACGGTATGTGGGGTGAAATTTTTAGAGAGAAAAAAGGCCCACTATTATTTAAGAAATAGTGGGTATCTATATTTTGATCAGAAATGAGATGTTGTTAAGAATTTGAATTCGTTTGTCTCACTGCAAAATTAAAAATGGGATTTTTAAGCTCATAGTTATAAGTAGAACCATCGACCAGCCCTACAACTTTATCGCTATCATAAAGGTCGAGCATAAATTGTGCCATTTGTTTTGCAGTGTGGAATTTCGGTACAACATTATCGTATTGGAACTCATCAATATCAAATGAACGTTTTGCGAATTCTGTTTCAGTTGCACCAGGAGCTAAAACTTTTGCTTTTAGTTTTGCACCTTGTTCTTTCAGTTCGTGAGATAGTCCTTCTGTAAATGCACTTACATAAAATTTCGTAGCGCAATACGTAACAGCATTGGCAACAATCGTATATCCACCGCCTGATGAAACGTTAATAAGCTGTGTTCCTTCGGTCATTGAATAATCTCGAACGAAAAGGGAAGATAGTATTGTTAGTGCTTCTATATTTACATGCAACATCGTTTCTATTTTGTTTAAATTTTGTTCAGCAATTGAGGCGAAATTACCAAAACCTGCGTTGTTAATCCACGTTTCAATTTGAAAACTTTGTAGACTTTCATAAAATTTATAAACTTCTTCAGTGACTGATAAATCAGTTCTTCGAATGACAACATCCAATTCCGGATGCATTTCGTTAATTTTCAATTTTAATTCTTTTAATTCTGCTTGTCTTCGAGCTACAAGTATTAAGTTTTTTCCGCGAGATGCAAAGGCTAAAGCGGATTCATAGCCAATTCCTGAACTAGCACCAGTAATAACAGTATATTTCATATAAAAGCCTCCTAAATTCAAATTAATTTATCATGGTTAGATTGTATTTGTTAGAGTATACTCTAAGTCAAATGTTTTTTATAATTTGGATAAGGCAGTAAAATATATGAGAGTAAATGGCGTGCGGAGGGAGAATGGTTATGTACACAATTAGCGAGGTAGCTAAATTATTAGGAGTGAGCACACATACATTACGTTATTATGAAAAGGAGAACATATTAATTGCAAATCGCGATGCAAATGGGAATAGATTGTATGAAGAGTCACATATAAAGTGGTTGCAGTTTGTAATGAAATTAAAACAAACACAAATGCCGATAGCGAAAATAAGAGAATATGCTAGATTATATTTAGAAGGGGAGCATACAACCGAAGCTCGTTTACAGCTCTTAGAAGATCATAGGAAATCTATTCAGATTCAAAGAGAAAATTTAGAAGTTACAGAGAAGATGCTCGAAAATAAAATTATTGCATACAAAGACTCGTTGAAAAGTAAATAGCGTACAAAATATTTCGTTCTTTGTTGCATGTTGAAAAGGGAGTACAGGTCTTTGTTTTGGAATTTATCTATGAGTATTTAATTATAATGTGCCGATAAATTAAAAAAGAGCAGTTAGCTAAAAGCAACTGCTCGATTCAAAGGGATCTCCAAGGGGGGAATGGAGAAAATATTATGTTACTACCATTATTCACAGATTATTAAGAAATATTCATGTGGATTTAAGAAATTTAAAATATTTTTGGTTAATAGAATCCGGGTATTGACACTTTATCAATTGGTCATGTAGAATGTTTATGAATGACATTCAGTCATTTTTTCTGTGGAAGGGTGTAGATAAGCAACTTTTATGTGTAGTTAGCTTAATAACGGAACAAATATAAGGATAAATGAGGATGATATTGGTTTTTTAAATAGTAGTTAGAGTGAGATTATATTTTTAAAATTAAAAATGACTGACGGTCAGTCAGTAAATAATAGAAGGTGAGAGATATGAAAAATAAAGCCTGGTTATATGTCATATTAACATGTATTTTTGAAATTTTTTGGGTGTTTGGTTTTAATACAGCTCATACTTGGTGGCATTGGGTCATTATTGTAGGAGTTATCGCTGTTGATTTTTACTTCCTATCGAAAGCGTGCGAACATCTTGCAACAGGGACTGTATATGCTGTGTTTGCCGGAGCTGGTACGGTAGGTACTTTCCTAATGGATGTATTCCTTTTCGGCGGCAGTTTCAGTGTAGGAAAACTATTCTTTATCGTGATGGTTGTAGCGGGCGTTATCGGTTTAAAACTGGCTGATAATAAAGAAGAAACCGCGGAAGAAATTGTGAAAGGAGCTGCTTAAAAATGGGTTGGTTTTTCGTATTTTGTGCTGCAATTAGTGAAATAGTCGGTGTGATAGGCCTTAAAATGTATAGTAAAGATAAGACGTTAGCAAATGGAGCGATTTATATAGGTGGATTTGCAACTTCCTTTGCATTCTTATACACATCTTTCTTGTTCTTACAAGTAAGTGTAGCTTATGCGGTTTGGATTGGCATTGGAACAGCAGGAGCTGTTTTATTAAATATGTTTCTGTTTGGCGAATCGAAAAGTAAGGCACGTTTGATTAGTGTAGCTCTTATCGTATGTGGAGTTACGGGGTTAAAAGCTCTTTCATAAGAAAAGGATATTAAAGCTAAATCTCCTAACGATTTGTTGGGAGATTTTTATTATGAAAAGTGCACGATGATTGACAGTACAGCTAGTTATTTTATAAAATGAGTGACAGTCATTCAATACGCGTGTGAAAGGGTTTAGATGATGAATAAAAAAGAAAAAATTGTCTATGCATCTATTGAAGTGTTTCAGGAAAAGGGCGTTGAAAAAACGAAGATTTCTGATATCGTGAAATTGGCTGGCATTGCACAAGGAACTTTCTATTTATATTTTCCTTCTAAGTTATCTGTTATGCCTGCAATAGCAGAAGTGATGGTTGAGAAGATGATACTTGCAGTGAAAGAAAAAGTACAGAACGATTCACCTTTTTCAAGTAAAGTTGAGCAAGTAATAGATGCAGTATTTACCTTTATAGCTGAATATCGTGAAATACAAGCATTAATGTATGCGGGCCTTGCATCAACTGAACATATAAAAGAATGGGAAGCTGTATATGAGCCTCTTTATATATGGCTAAGTGACTTTTTAAGTGAGGCAAAAGAATCAGGTGAAATTCGTGATTCGGTTCACGCAGAGCGAACAGCGAAGTTATTTATCGCTCTTGTTGAATCAGCAGCGGAACAAGTTTATTTATATGATCATAAAGATGATGAGCAAGTCGAGCTACAAAAGGCAGAAGTACTAGATTTTTTAACACATGCACTACATATAAAGAAGTAGTAAGATGAACCTGTCTGAAAAGGTAGGTTCATTTCTGCGGGAAACTGAATGATAGTCATTCACCCTGTGTTTATGTATGTGTGGAAGGATAGAGTGAAATTCTAATGAGTGGGGACATCTTTACTCAGTATGAGCCCACAAATAGCAGGATAAAGAAAAAGCTTCTTGGGCATTATTTTTGAGAGGAACTACGGGAAGAGGTGTTAAAAATTGAAGAAACCGATAAAAGAACAAAAGATGGTATTGATCATTCTTTTGAGTAATATATTTATCGCTTTTTTAGGGATTGGATTAATCATTCCGGTTATGCCGTCCTTTATGAATGATATGAATTTAACAGGAAAGACGATGGGTTATCTCGTTGCAGTGTTTGCGATGGCGCAGCTTATTACTTCACCTATTACGGGTCGTTGGGTCGACATTTACGGTAGGAAGAAAATGATAATCATTGGATTATTTATTTTTGGTGTTTCAGAGCTCCTTTTTGGATTAGGTACAGATGTGTGGATGCTTTATGCAGCGAGGGTGTTAGGCGGAATTAGTGCCGCGTTTATTATGCCGGGTGTTACGGCATATGTTGCTGATATTACTTCTATTCAAGAACGTCCAAAGGCGATGGGCTATCTTTCAGCCGCTATTAGTACCGGATTTATTATAGGGCCTGGAATTGGAGGGTTTATTGCAGAATACGGTATACGTGTGCCGTTCTTTGTGGCAGCAGTGATTGCCTTTGTTGCATGCGTGATTTCTATATTTATTTTGAAAGAGCCGTTAACGAAAGAAGAACTTGCAGAGATTGCAGCTAATACGAAAGAATCCAGCTTTATCGGAGATTTAAAGAAATCATTAAATCCAATGTATGCAATCGCATTTATTATTGTATTTGTACTCGCATTCGGTTTATCAGCATATGAAACTGTTTTTAGTTTGTTTTCTGATCATAAATTTGGTTTTACACCGAAAGATATTGCTGCAATTATTACGATTAGCTCCATCTTTGGGGTAGTTGTGCAAGTATTTATGTTTGGCAAATTGGTTGACATGTTCGGTGAGAAAGTATTAATTCAAATATGTTTAATTGTAGGTGCAGTATTAGCATTCGTCTCAACTGTAGTCTTTAATTATTGGATTGTACTTCTCGTTACTTGCTTTATTTTCCTAGCATTTGATTTGCTTCGTCCAGCTTTAACGACGTTTTTATCAAAAGCAGCTGGAAAAGAGCAAGGATTCGTTGCTGGTATGAACTCAACGTATACGAGTTTAGGAAATATCGCAGGACCAGCGATGGGCGGAATATTATTTGATATAAACATTAATTATCCATATGCATTTTCAGGTGTTGTTTTAATCGTTGGTCTCGGCATTACATTTATGTGGAGAGAGAAACAGCTAGCTCAAAGTTTTGCGAAGTAATGTAGTGAATAACGAAAAGCCTCTTACTATTTTTATGGTAAGGGGCTTTTCGTTTATAAACTTAATCCAAACCGCTTTAGTTCAATAAATATCCCCTCTAATTGCTTTCCTTTATCCGTTAATGTGTACTCTACACGAGGCGGAACTTCTGGGTATACTTTTCGCGTTATAATTCCTTGCGTTTCCAATTCTTTTAGGCGAAGCGATAAAGTTTTCGGACTAATCCCATCCATTGATTTTTGTAAATTACTAAAGCGTAAAGTTCCTTCGATAAGAAGGTCACGAATGATTAAAAACGTCCATTTTGTACTAATTACGTCAAGCGTTTTAGCGATAGGACAAGGTATACCAGATAAACCTTTCGTTAATACAACTGGATCTATATTGCTCATGGAAATAGCCTCCATAAAAATTTTTTGAATGAATTTGCCTTATCGTATCACAAAACTATCTTTTTAGTAACTATATGAAAAAAATATCACTACTTCCATAAAGGAAGTTATTGCATATACAATAGCAATACGAAATACAAAGGGTTTGTATGAGGAGGAGGTGATTTCCATGGGTATGAAAAAGTTGTTTATGCTTCTTAGTTTTTTTGTCATTTGTATTGTGCTTGTAGCATGTAGTGGTGAGAAAAAAACTGAAATTCAGTTAGTAAAGGAAATGCCGAAGCCAAAAGCAATGACAATTGATTCTTCATTAAGTAAAAAGGAAGCGACAGAAATCGTGCATGCAGCTCAGCGTTTTTATGCATTTTGGGATACAGGTAAAGAGGAGCTTATTCCGCAGACTGTTACTGAAAATTTTTTCGATAATACACTGCCGAAAGGCCGCCCACAAGGCACTGAAGGATTAAAATTTGCGGCACAAAATTTTCGGAAAGTCGTTCCAAATATACATTGTGAGATTGAAGAATTACTAGTTGCTGGTGATAAAGTAACGGCTCGTCTTTCTTTTACAGGAACTCATAATGATAAGGAAATCAATTTTTTTGCAATTGATATTTTACATGTGAAAGACGGAAAGGTAACGGAAGATTGGCATTTAGAAGATAATCTTACGCTGAAGCAGCAACTCGGCTTAATAGCTGAAGAGTAGATCATATAGGGGAGAGAAAAGTGATGAAAAATATATTGATTATAAATGGACATGAAAAATATGGTACGAAAGAAGGACGATTAAATAGAACGTTAGTAGATTATATGGTAACTGTATTAAGCGAGAATCATCATGTGAAAACAACAACGATTCAAGATGGCTATAGTATTAAGGACGAACAAGAGAGGTTTTTATGGGCTGATGTTGTAATTTATCAAACACCTATTTACTGGTTTAGTGTACCGGGATTATTTAAAACATATATGGATGAAGTGTATGAATACGGTTTGTTCTTTAAAGGTGCAGATGAATACGGAACAGGTGGTTTATTAAAAGAGAAGCAGTATATGTTTTCTACAACTTGGAACGCACCTGAAAAAGCATTCGGAGATAAGACGAAGTTCTTTGAAGGAGAAAGTTTAGAATCAGCACTTAGTCATTTACATCGTGTGCAGAAGTTTCTTGGTATGAGTCCGTTAAAGAGTTTTGCTTGTTATGATGTGGTGAAAAATCCGGATATTGAGCAATATTTATTGAACTTGAGAGATCACTTAGATAGAGTAATTAAATAATAGTTTGTATCTGTATGTGAAGAAGGTACTACTAAGGATGTAGTACCTTCTCTTTCATGAAATACGTTGAAAATCTTTACTCATACAGGACGGTTTTAGTTTTTTTGATTTGATTAAATGTTTAATATCAGAGATGTTATCGTATGAAAGTTGAGTATGATAATAGTTAATGTACTCAAGTAATGCAAAAATATAAATAAATAGAGTGAATGATACCCCGCCTAAAGGTAAGTGGGGATACCAAATTACAAAATCAATAGTAAACGTAATAAATCCCGTGACAATCAATGCTATATTTATCTTTTTAAGTACTTTTAAATATTGAATCATCCTAATAGGTGTAGTAGATGTTTTCTCTTTTTTTAGTCGTTTCCGCTTTACGTACCAGTAAATTGCTCCTTGTAATAAGATAAACTCTAAAAGAAGAAATGAGATCCAAAAAGAAAATAGGGAATATAAATGTAACGTAGGATAAGCATAATTAAGTAAGTAACTTGTGAAAATAAAAGTAATGACTGAAAATAACTCACCTGTGTATAGATAGGAAAGTCTTTTTTCTAGGTTGCTTTTCATGGTTCTTCTCCTTTTATCCCGCATTAACGGGCAGTAAGACCCCCACCTCAAAATTCAGCGGAAGCAAAGAAGTTAGGTGGGGGATCAACTGCCCGTAAAAGCCCGATTGGTTCAACTAATAATCAGTGGGGATGAACAAAACCCCCACTGATTAAAGTTTCACTTTATAAAAACTCATATTTTAATACGTGGATGGCTGTATCCATAACTTCGCAAAATTCGCCCAACCGAATGAATCAATTGTTACGTTTTTTAAAGAAGAAGGGTATGTTTTTCTTTTTAAAACGTGATAGTTAAATAAAATGATGTTTTCAGCTTGTAAAAACTCTTCAATCTCATACATGAGCTTATACCGTTTTTCTTTATTGTCTTCTAATAAAAAGGTATCAAGTAAACAATTAATTTTTTTTGCATAGTGTGGGTCCATGAATCGATTTACGAAGCAACTTTTATTTTTAAATACATTTAAAAATGCAATTTCATGATCGGTAGCAAATACTTCCCCCATGAAAATAATATCCGCATGTTTATCAATAGAACGATCCATATAATCTGAAACGAGAAATGGGTGAAGTTCTACGTGTACTCCTAATTGTTCGCAGCGTTCTTTTAGGAAATGTGCATCATTTGCACTATCTTTAAATGCGAAGAAATAAATATGTATCGTTTCGCCATTATAGGTGCTCTTTTTTAAATAATCTTTCGCTTTTTCTAAAGAGTAGGACCTGTTAGGAACTTGGCGGCTTCTTTCAGGAAAAAAGCTTGATGCAGCAATGGTTCGTCGCCCCTCTATATTACGAAGTATCGTTTTAACGTCATATATTTCTCTCCAAGCTTTACGAAAATAAATGTCGTGGTGGGGACCAGGTTTTGTAAAGTTGAAGCTAGCATAAATACAACCTATTTCTTCTATTTGTATATCATGCCTTTCATTTTCCTCTTCATTTGGTAGTTCATAATCAGCATCTATTTGCAAATGATCAGGAATACCCCAAAATTCAATACGGTCTAATAACGCACGCTCTTTAAAATAATGGGTGAACGCTTCGAGTACGATATTGTCTTCAGAGTAATGAGTAAGTTTAAAAGGTCCAGTACCTATGTAGTGATGATTTTGAATAACTGCATCATGCGGTAAAATTGCGAGTTGCATGGAACTCACATAACGTAAGAAAAAAACGTTAGGTTTTGCTAAATGAAATCGTATTTGCAGTGGTGATGGTGTTTCAATTTGAACAATTTCTTCTGTTAACCATTCGAAAGGGGAGTGGATTTGTTTTAATCTTTCAAATGAAAATTGTACATCTTTAGAAGTTAAAACTGTTTCGTTATGAAAATGTATATCCTTTCGTAAATAAAAGGTCCACGTAAGCCCGTCTGCACTTAATTCCCACGTATGTGCAATGTGTGGTTCCATTTTTTCAGTAACATCATTATAAACGACTAACGTATCAAAAATTTGACTCGTAAGATGGCTCTCCGTAGTTACAGCCACAAAAGCCGGATCTAATGGGAATATCTTTCTTGATATAGGAATCTTCAATATGTCGTACATATCATTTGAAGGTTTGTATCCAAAATGATGATGTAGTTTATTTTCTATCTTTTTTTGAAGTGCAAGGGGTAGAGGTTCTTTTAAAAGAAGAAAAACATCCTTTAATTTTTCTTGCGCTAACAGTTCATCTGTATAGGATTCAATTGCTTCTAGGAAACTATGTGCAAATAAGATTTCTGTTTTATTCCCGCGGCCTCGTCCTGGAGTCCAGTGAATTAATTGCTCCTCGTTCATTTTCTTTAATAAAATCTTTACGTTTTTCGTACTGCAATATAAAACATCCGCTAATTCTTGTAAGCTATTTCGTATATGTTGTTGATCTTGTGCATGTAGCCTTAGTCTAATGTAATAGTCCATAATTTTCATATGTACACTTCCTTCTATAATAAAGTGAAACTTTAATCAGTGGGGCATCCCCCACTGATTATTAGCCTTCACCAATCGGGCTTTTACGGGCAGTTGATCCCCGCCTAACTTCTTTGCTTTCGCTGAATTTTGAGGTGGGGGTCTTACTGCCCGTTAATGTTTGATAAAAGGGGAAACTCTTTAGAATATTCTAACCTTTTTCTTCCTCTTTTTCAAAGTAAAATGAATAAGCATAAGGAGGGGGAAACAATGGGATTTTGGAGTATGCACCGAAATATAAAAATTAGAATTATAACTTCGTTTTTAACACGCACTGTATCCACAATGATTTTTCCATTTATGGCAATTTACTTTTCAATAAAATTAGGTAGTGCGATTGCTGGTGCTTTATTACTGATCAATGTGCTAGCAGCATTAATTATCGGTTTATATGGTGGGTATGTTGGAGATCGGCTCGGTCGTAAAAAAGTAATGATTATCGGCCAAAGTATACAAGTCGTTTCCATTGCTTGTATGGGAATTGCAAACTCAGATTATGTAGATTCACCGTGGCTAACATTTGTGTTTATGTTAGTGAATAGTTTAGGATCTGGACTTATGAATCCAGCGACGGAAGCGATGTTGATAGATGTGAGTACACCTGAAAATCGAAAAGTGATGTACAGTATTAACTACTGGGCTATTAACTTATCAATTGCGATTGGAGCAATATTTGGCGGATTACTATTTGAGAACTATAGATTGCAATTGTTTATAGGATTAACAGTTATTGCAGTTATTACTTTATATGTGATGGCTGTATATATGGAAGAAGTGTATGTGGCACGAAAAACGGTGGAGAAGAAAAATGTATTAAAAGATATGGCAGATAGTTATAAAGTCGTGATGAAAGATAGAGCGTTTTTAATTTTTTGTGCAGCAAGTATATGTACACTATCGTTAGAGTTTCAAATTAATAATTATTTAGGGATACGTTTACAGAAGGAATTTGAAACGGTGCACTTTTTCTTCGGGAATGGTTTTACATTCGATTTAACAGGTATTCGAATGCTCAGCTGGATATCGGCAGAGAATACAATTTTAGTTGTGTTATGTACAGCGCTTCTTATTAAAATGCTGAAAAGCTTCAACGATTTGAAAATTTTATATGTTGGTTTATTCATTTACACGATTGGATTTACAATACTCGGAACGAGCAATAGTTTATGGATCTTATTAATCGCAGGGCTTTTCCAAACTGTAGGAGAGATGATGTATGTGCCGGTTCGTCAATCTATAATGGCGGATATGGTGCCAAATGAGGCAAGAGGTTCATATATGGCGATTAACGGAATGGTCTTTCAAGTGGCAAAAATGAATGGGGCATTAGGTGTTATGCTAGGTTCATTTATTGCATCTTGGGGCATGAGCGCTCTATATTTCATCGTTGGTATGAGCAGTATTTTATTATTTATGAAGGCGATAGGGAAAGAGAAGTATCAGAATGAAGGAAATGTTTCTCAGATTGGATGAAACTATATAAAAGCGAACCAGTTATACTGGGACCCGCTTTTTATATAATTTTTAAAACGGATCAACTTCAGCTAAATCAGGATTGGCGTTAGGGTTTGTTAATAAGGTTTTCAGCTCACCTACTTCTGAGAGAGCGACGAGGATATAACCACTAATAAGGACGATGAGTCCGATGACTCGTAATGTTTGCAATTTAATGTCACGGCTATTTTCTTCTGAGTTGTTCTGGGGCGTTGCAGGCGGATTGTTGTTCATAATAGAGCTCCTATCTTTTTTATTTATATGTGCGAAATCATTATTAACGTATGGATAGGAATTGTATAGTCATTTTCACTATATGAGAAATGCCTATGAAAAGTGATTATAAATTTTAGGACGAGAAAAGAGGCTGTTATGTACAGCCTCTTTTCTCGTTAAAATGAAGAAATTCGTTTCTTCGTTTTTGGTACAATAATAAACTTTATCCAAAGTACGCCGATTAGAATAATAATCAAAGCATGTAGTAATTGTCCTGTAGCAATGAGTATAACACTTGAAAATGCAATGAGTTGAATACTTAGCAATATGAAAATTAAGCTGAGAAATTGACTCATTCGTTCTTCAGTATCAATTGGATATAATGCTACAATAATATTTCCCGAAAAATATTTCCACAGAGAACGAAGCTGCATAGAAATCATATATAGGATGATATAAACGATAGCACCTTTTACGTATATATTCGGAACAAAATATAGGATGAAAGCACCGATTACCCCCAAGCGAATATATATACCGAAATAATCATTACCACGTAAAAATGCAAGTGTATGTAAATAGAAGAAAGTAGCTTGTTTTTTATGTAGTAAAGGTTCAATCCAATTTGTAAGCCATTTTCTTTTATTTACTTGCTTATTCAGTTGCGGAACATCGGTGAAAATGCTAGCAAATTGATAGAAACGAACGTCCATTTTTTCTTCTTGTTCGATTATGTAATCCCACGGTATTCGTTTTGTAGGTTGTTTCTTCGTGTATAGAAGCAGGAAAGCAAGAAGTAAGAGTAGTCCGCCTAATACGATCATATTTGCAGTATAAAACAGCATGTAAATGATCAGGGCGTTACAAGCAATGCGAATGATAAACCATATGCTTTTTTCATAACTATCACGCCACATCCAATGTATGTATATGTTCCAGCCCTTTAGAATCATTAAAATTATAAAGATTGTACATAAAAAAGGTACGGTTAATTGTAATGATTGCATGGCAAGCGGTACGATAACAAGGAACATAAATATAAGCGGGAAAAGCTGAATGATGTAATTATATAGAAGAGATTTTTTAAAATAAGATGTTAATTTCTCTTCTAGTGCTAGTAAATAGACAGCATCGGGCTTTTGAATAAATGTACGTATTGGGCATCTCGTTATAATCGCTGTTAAGACGATTGTAATAAGCAATAGAGATATTCCTTTAGAAGGATCCGTTTTAAGAAACTTAGCGTAATAATATGCACCTACACATGAGACGAAGATGAAGCTATATAGTAAACCGTTAATCATACGTGCAAAGTATGTGATGGCATTTTGAATATGTTGTTGAAAGCGAGAGCTCCATAGTGATTCGATTGACATGTTTTTCACCTCTTTTTTCTATTATATATGTTTTGTAAAGTAAAAAACGAGCAAATTGCGTTACGCAACTTGCTCGTTTTTCTTTTCTTTATTTTTTTTCTGATCACGATTCATTAATGGATAGAAGGCAAAGCCAATCCCGAATAAACCAATTCCGAGAAGAAATGTTTTTATATCGGATGCTCCTGTTTTAATAACCCATAGTGCATAGCAAATTGCAATAACTGCGACCACACCATCTATAATTCTTGCCCGTAACTCATTTTTATAAGTTTCACCAGTTGCGACCAGTTTTAACTGGAAGATTGGTGAAACGAGATATGGAATGAGGTAGGCTAAAGTTGATACTGTAATAACGAATGTATAAGCTTCCGCAATGGTTCCAGATAGTGTTGAGAATAAGAACACTTGCGACATAATGTTTGTTAATCGTAATGAGTAAATTGGACTTCCTTTTTTATTTGTTTTTGTAAAGAAGGAAGGGAAGAAACCTTCTTTGGCTGCTTGATAAGGTACTTCAGAGCTTAATAAAATCCAGCCTAATATTGAACCGAATAGGGAAGTAAGAGCAAGTAATGCCATAAGTTTCCCGCCACCATGACCCATTGCAGCGTTTAATGCATCTGCTAATGGACGTTCAGAAGCTTGTAATTTATCAACGTGAAGTACACCCATTGTTAAAATTGTAATTCCTAAGTAAATTGCAACTGTGATAAGTAATCCTGCAACAGTTGCGCGTTTTACCGTTTTTGGAGAGGTAGCTCGGTTTGATAAAAGAACGGCTGATTCAATCCCGATAAATGCCCAAAGCGTTGTAAGAGCCGCTAAATTTACTTGTGAAAGGAGGCCATGTGATACGCCTTCTTTATCGATCATTGGTGTGTACCATTGTCCAAATTTTGAAGCTTCGAACGCAAATAACGTAACAATGATGAATAGAAGGAATCCAGTTACTTTCGTTGTCGTTGCTAGGAAGTTGAGCTTCCCAGCTCCGCTTACACCGTTTGTTAAAATTAAATGTGTGCCCCATAGTAAGACGGAACAAATAGTAAATGTAATGAGCTTTCCAACTTCTATATCGAACGAGCCGATTGAAAATAATAGTCGCGTATCTTTCATAATCGGGAAGAAGAGTGATAAATATCCCGCGAAAGATGTAATGATGGCAACGTTACTTGCCCAGTTTGCAACCCAATATCCCCACACCATGCTGAAACCAGCCATTTTCTTTCTTTTTGGTGTTGAGAATAAAGCATATGCATGACTTTGTGGTCCTGTCGTTAAATCAGGACGACGAATTGCTAAATTACCGAAAACAAGAGCTAGCATTAAAACACCAAATCCTGTTGTTAACCAAGCTAAAGTGACACCGAGTGGGCTTGCTGTTTGTGCCAACGTACTTGGCACCATGAAAATACCAGCGCCAACCATGTTACCGACAACGAAAGCTGTTAGTACCCAAAAGCCCCATTTTTTTTGTTGCATAGAAAATACCTCCAAAGTTAGTATAACCAAGTCAAGCGAGGAGATATGTATGTCTTCCTGATAAGGAAGAGAAGGTCCAAACAAAACAAAAAAAGCACGTAATTTGCCGCTACATGCTTTCTATCTTATAAGAAACCCACGACATACCTCTCGATAGCTCTCCACAAACGAAACGTTTGTGACAGTTCTGCACTTATTAAATGCAGACCCAGCAAGCGTGCATGGTGGACACGACTTACTTCGGCAATCATTCCTTTCTCATTTCTTCATCAATGCCACTACATCTCCTGAAATGATACTTTTAATGATTGCAACCTCTACCTCACCGAGATACGAATGAGGATTTATGTATTAAATTAACATGTTTAAGAGTAACAAATGTATTTTTATACGTCAATGGATATAGTAATAATCAGATTATAGAGAAGAATTTGTTATTAGGTCCTGGAGGATTTTAACTAAAAAACAGCTGACCTAAATATTAGATCAGCTGCTACATATAAGATTATACTAAGTTTAATACAGTTACTTTTTGACGAGTCATAGACTCAAGGCTCTTACGAATACCTTGTGCGCCCATACCTGAACCTTTTACACCGATGAATGGGAAGTGGTCAGGGCCGCGCTCTGTGCGTCCGTTAATTTGAACAGAACCAGTGTCGATTTTGTTAGCAATTGCAAATGCTTTGTTAATGTCTTTTGTGAAGACACTTGCTTGCAGACCGAACTCTGATTTGTTAGCAATTTCAATCGCTTGTTCGTCAGAAGAAACACGGATGATTGGAAGGATTGGGCCAAATGGCTCTTCCCAAGCAACTTTCATTTCTTCTGTTACGTTGTCGATTAATGTTGGGTAAATTAGGTTGCGCTCACGTTTGTTACCGATAACGATTGTTGCACCTTTTTCAGCAGCATCGTCAATTAAACCTTGAACGAAGTCAGCAGATTTGTCGTCGATTAATGGAACGATTGTGCTGTTTTGTTCTGGAGATCCAACTGATAGTTCAGCTACTTGCTCTTTTAATAAGCCAGCTAGTTCGTCTGCTACATTTTCATGTACAAGTACACGCTTAATAGCTGTACAACGTTGACCTGAGTAAGAGAATGCACCGCTTACGATATGCTTTGCAGCTTCTTGTAAGTCTGCATCTTCACAAACGATACCAGGATCTTTACCACCAAGTTCTAATACAAGTGGAATCATCGCAGCTTTTTTCGCTAAATGTTTACCTGTATTTGTACCACCTGTGAACGATACCATATTTACGCCAGGATGTTCTACTAAGTAGTCACCAATTACAGAACCGCGTCCTGTAGCTACATTTACAAGACCTTTTGGAAGGCCAGCTTTATGAAGTGCTTCAACCATTTTAACACCGCTAATTGCACCTTGAGTTGCTGGTTTGAAGATAACAGCGTTACCCATAATAAGTGCTGGTGCAAGTTTTGCAGCAGATAAGTTTACTGGGTAGTTAAATGGTGCAATTGCTAATACAACACCAAGTGGTGCGCGCTGAATAATCGCAAGTTTAGATTTAGATCCACCAGGGAAGCTATCACCCATCATGCTTTCACCGTGCATGTGAAGTGCTTCGTCAACTGTGTAACGAATTAAGTCAGCTGTACGAACGACTTCTTTTTGCGCATCTTTATAGCCTTTACCGACTTCTTTCATAATGATATCGGCAATTTCATCTTGCATATTTACGAGCTCATCAGCCCATTTATATAAATATTTTGCGCGATCTTGTAGAGAAGCTTCAGCCCATGATTTTTGAGCTTCTTTTGCAGATGCAATTGCTTCATCTACTTCTCCTTGAGTAATTGCTTGTACTTGCCCAATTACTTCGTGTAAGTATGGAGATGGAATGTCGATTGTTTGACCTGAAGAGCTTTCTCTCCATTCTCCGTTTAAATAAAATTTGTACGTATTGCTAGTTGTCATGATTAGTCCTCCTAAAATAGCAACTTGTAAGAGTGAGTATAAGGTGATTGTAGGTGGTTTGATAATATTTTTCAAATGAAATGTTTGTGAAAACGATTTCTTACTATTTTTTTATTTTGTATGCCCTTTCTTACAGAAGATTCTCTTATTTCAAGCTGAATTATAAGCAGAATGCATCACTTTTATTTTTTGTGATAAAAAATTATTTTATTCTAAAGCGAAAAAAATAATTGACAGAATACTCAATAAAGTTGTAAGATTATAAATGGAAAATAAATGAAGGGGGTGTGCGTAATGATTGTAATCGTAAATGTAATGGGCTTAGCTCTGTTAAATGGCGGAAAACATTCATATCATTACGCAACCCGTGCGGATATATAGGACCTTTTTGTCTTATGAGAAGCGTACGTTGCGTATATCGTAACGTACGCTTTTATGCATTCTATTGCATATCGTCAAAGCGGCGGTATGCTTTTTTTTGTTTATCCCGCTATTTGCGGGCAGTAAGACTCCCGCCTCAAAATTCAGCTGGAGCAAAGAAGTTGGGATGGGAGTCGGGCTGCCCGTAAACGCCCGATTGGTGAAGGCTAATAATCAGTGGGGAATGAACAAAACCCCCACTGATTAAAGTTTCACTTTATTTTCCTTGTTACTATAAAAAATCAGAATTTGGAAGGTGGAAAAATGTGATGAAATTGTATGGCTTACGAAATGTAAATGTGATGGGTTTGGATAGCGGGTAAAGAAATGTGAATCAAACGGGAACGAGAAAGGGGAGGTTATATTGTTTTCAGTATTACTAAAGTTAAGCTGGTTTTTTAGAGAGCATTGGAAAAGGTATAGTATCGCAATTGGGGTACTTTTAATTGTAAACGTGATAGAGGTAATTCCTCCGAAAGTGTTAGGAATTACAATTGATAATATTAAAACGGGAGCCTTAACGAACGAGGCGATTATGCAATATATTTTTATTTTACTTGGGGTAACGATTGGTGGGTATGTGCTTACTTTCATTTGGCAGCACCAACTATTTGGCGGTGCGTTCGTACTTGAGAAAACGATGCGTTCAAAATTTATGGGGCATTTACTTAAGATGACACCGACGTTTTATCAAAAAAATCGTACTGGCGATTTAATGGCGAGAGCGACAAATGATTTAAAAGCAATCTCCATGACAGCTGGTTTTGGTATATTAACGCTCGTTGATTCTAGTCTATATATGCTTACAATCGTTTGTATGATGGGCTTTTCAATTAGTTGGCAGTTAACATTTGCTGCACTTATACCACTTCCGATTATGGCGTATGCGATGAATAGATACGGAAAGAAGTTGCATGAAAGATTTACAGTCGCGCAAGATGCGTTCGGGGATATGAACGATAAAGTACTTGAATCAATTGCGGGTGTACGCGTTATTCGTGCGTATGTACAGGAGAACGCTGATCAAGAAAGGTTTCATCAGTTAGGAGATGACGTATACGAGAAAAATATGAGAGTAGCAAGAATCGATGCATTATTCCAGCCGACTGTGAAAATGCTCGTCGGTCTTAGTTATTTAATTGGTTTAGTGTACGGTGCATATCTCGTATTCCAATCAAAGGTGACACTTGGCGAGCTCGTTTCTTTTAACGTCTATTTAGGGATGATGATTTGGCCGATGTTTGCAATTGGTGAATTGATTAATGTTATGCAAAGAGGAAATGCGTCGCTCGACCGTGTAAATGAAACGTTAGCTTATGAACCGGATGTAAAGAGTCCGAAAGATCCAAAGGTTGTACAAGAGCCAGATTACATTCAATTTGATAACGTTACTTTTTCATATCCTTCATCAATTGAAACAAATTTGAAAAATGTTTCGTTCTCATTAAAACAAGGAGAGACACTTGGAGTTGTTGGGAAAACAGGAAGCGGGAAAACGACGCTCGTTCGTCAGTTTCTTCGTCAATATCCACTTGGAGAAGGGGATATTGCGGTTTCTGATGTGAAGCTAGATAAAATTACGAATGATAACGTACTTGGCTGGATTGGGTATGTACCTCAGGAACACATTTTGTTCTCAAAAACAGCGAAGGAAAATATTTTATTCGGAAATAGAGAAGCGACTGAAGAAGAACTTGAAAAAGCGATTGAAATAGCTGCGTTTAAAAAGGATTTAGAGTTTTTACCGGAAGGTTTAGAAACGCTCGTTGGAGAGAAAGGTGTTTCTTTATCAGGTGGGCAAAAGCAAAGGATTTCGATTGCGAGGGCTGTTATTCAAAATCCGGAAATTTTAATTTTGGACGATTCTTTATCAGCTGTTGATGCTCGTACTGAAGCGGCAATTATTGAAAACATACGAACAGAAAGAAGCGGGAAGACGACGATTATAACAACGCATCGTTTGTCAGCAGTGCAGCATGCTGATTGGATTCTCGTTATGGATAACGGTGAGGTTATTGAAGAAGGTTCGCATGAAGCGCTCATTCGAAATGGGGGCTGGTATGCAGAGCAGTTCGAAAGACAACAAGGTGAAAGTGAAAGTACGGATAGTGGGGTGAAAATRTGAGTGTTTCAAAACGATTGTTTCAATACGCGATGAAAGTAAAAGGGCCGATTTTTGCAGCGATGGCGATGCTATTTGTTTTCGTTATTGCAGAACTCGCGGGTCCTTTCGTCGCAAAAACGATGATCGATGAGCATATCGTTGGAATAGAGAGACCCTGGTATGAAACAGAAAAGAGTGAGGATGCTGTTTCATATAATGGCGCCTTTTATAAGCGAAGTGATCGCTTTGAACAAGGTGAGCAAAAAGGGAAAGAAGTCCGAGTGATTCAAGTTGGTTTTCAGTACTATTTTGTACCGAATAAAATAACGCTTGAAGGAACTCGTTCTGTTAAGGGTGATGTGCTTACAGTACAAAGTGGTAAGGCAGTGCAAGTGTATAAATCGAAAGCCTTAACGAAAGAAGAAGTATTTGCGTTTTATAAACCAGAAATAAATAGGTTATTACTACTTGGCGGTGGATATTTCGCTTTATTAGTAGTCGTATCATTATTTGCATACGGAAAGCAGTTCTTCTTACAGAAGGCGGCAAACAAAATTATTCAAATTATGAGGGAAGACGTCTTTTCCCATATTCAAACGTTGCCAATTCGTTATTTTGACCATTTACCAGCAGGGAAAATTGTATCACGTGTAACGAATGATACAGAAGCGATTCGTGATTTATATGTAACAGTGCTTGCGACATTTGTCTCTAGTATCATCTATATTATCGGGATTTTCGCTGCGCTATTTTTACTTGATGTAAAACTGGCGGCGCTATGCTTACTTATCATCCCAATTTTAATTGTTTGGGCGATTATGTATAGAAAGTATGCGTCTGTATACAATCATAAAATGCGTTCGCGTTTATCGGATATTAACGGAACAGTGAATGAATCAATTCAAGGGATGCCAATTATTCAAGCATTTCGTCAAGAACATGAAACGAAGAAGGAATTTGAAGAGTTAAATGGTGATTATTTTAAATATCAAAATAAAATTTTAAATTTAAATGCAGCAACTTCGCATAATTTAGTGTCTGTATTAAGAAATATCGCTTTTACAGGTGTAATTTGGTATTTCGGTGGTGCTTCATTAAGTGCTTCTGGCCTCCTTTCTCTAGGGATACTGTATGCTTTCGTCGATTATTTAACGAGGTTATTCTCGCCAATTACGAACATGGTGAACCAACTTGCTAACTTAGAGCAATCGCGTGTTGCATCAGAGCGCGTCTTTGAATTGCTAGAGGAAAAGGGAGAGGCAGTAGAAGAAGAACGTATGCCTCGCTTAACCGGAAATGTGAAATTCGATAATGTCTCATTTTCTTATAATGGAAAAGATGAAGTATTAAAAAATATTTCTTTTGAAGCGAAACAAGGGGAGACAGTGGCACTTGTCGGTCATACTGGATCAGGAAAAAGTTCCATTATGAATGTGCTCTTTCAGTTTTATGAATTTCAAAAAGGGAATCTTACGATTGATGGTCACGATGTAACAGAGATGCCGAAACAAGCAACACGTGAACATATGGGAATTGTATTGCAAGATCCGTTTTTATTTAGCGGGACAGTGGCATCCAATGTAAGCTTAGAAAATGAAAAAATTTCAAAAGATCGCATCGTAAAGGCGTTACGAGATGTTGGTGCGGAAAGGTTTGCTAACAATATAGATGAAAAAATTACGGAGAAAGGAAGTACACTTTCAACCGGAGAACGTCAGCTTATATCGTTTGCTAGGGCACTTGCTTTTGATCCTGCTATTTTAATTTTAGATGAAGCGACTTCCAGTATTGATACAGAAACAGAAGCGATGATTCAACAAGCGCTAGAAGTTGTGAAGAAAGGACGAACGACGTTTATTATCGCTCATCGTCTTTCAACAATTAAGAGCGCTGATCAAATTATTGTGCTTGATAGAGGAACGATTTTGGAAAAAGGTTCCCATGATGAATTAATGAAAAAGCGCGGGCGTTATTACGATATGTATAAAACGCAAATGGAAGGAAACCAGAGTGCTTAATTTTTAGAAGAACTTGCGATTTTCGCAAGTTCTTTTTTGATCGGATTGTCCGCTTAGAAGTTAATATATTTCACCGGCTGAAAAACTTATAAATAAGTAGGTATTGTTTTACCTTTTTCTTTATAAATGCTATATTAAAAAATGTTACTTATTTTTTGTATGTAGCGCTATTTTTCCATTTTGTTTGATTATGAAGAAAAAGGTTAAACTAAATAAGAACATTTTCATTGAAAAATTGTTCGAAATTGCATACAATCAATATAGTTTTTAAATTCCTATCAGAATACTTGGAGGACTACTATCATGAAAAAGTTATTTTCAGTGCTTGCAGTAACTACATTAGCGATTGGGATTGTAGCGGGCTGYGGTAAAGAAGAGAAAAAAGATACAGCTAATCAAGATGCATTACAGAAGATAAAACAAAGCGGTGAGCTTGTAATTGGTACAGAAGGTACATATCCACCATTTACGTTCCACGATACAAACGATAAATTAACTGGGTTTGACGTTGAATTAGCAGAAGAAGTTGCAAAACGTTTAGGTGTAAAGCCTGTATTTAAAGAAACACAATGGGATAGCTTACTTGCAGGAATAGATGCAAAACGTTTCGACATGGTTGCGAACGAAGTTGGTATTCGTGAAGATCGCCAAAAGAAATATGACTTCTCTAGTCCATATATTTCTTCTTCAGCAGCATTAGTTGTTGCGAAAGATAAAGATAAACCTGCTACATTTGCTGACGTAAAAGGATTAAAAGCAGCACAATCTTTAACAAGTAACTACGCAGATATTGCTAAGAAAAATGGTGCGGAAATCACAGGTGTAGAAGGATTTAGCCAAGCAGCAGAATTATTAAGTTCTGGCCGCGTTGATTTCACAATCAATGATAAATTATCAGTGTTAAACTATTTAGAAACGAAAAAAGATGCAAAAATTAAAATTGTAGATACAGAAAAAGAAGCGTCACAAAGTGGATTCTTATTCCGTAAAGGTAGCGACAAACTTGTACAAGAAGTAAATAAAGCGTTAGAAGATATGAAAAAAGATGGTACGTACGATAAAATAACGAAAAAATGGTTCGGTGAAAATGTATCTAAGTAGCGCATTGATGTCAGATCGATTGTCTACTTGGATAGATATTATGCAGACTTCCTTCGCGCCTATGCTGAAGGAAGCTGTCTTTACGACAATTCCGTTAACGCTTATTACATTTATTATCGGTATTATACTTGCGACGTTAACAGCGCTCGCACGTATTTCAGGTAGTCGTATTTTACAATGGATTGCTCGTATCTATGTATCTATCATTCGCGGAACGCCACTTCTTGTACAGTTATTTATTATTTTCTATGGTCTTCCAACTCTTAATATTGAAGTTGAGCCATATACAGCAGCAGTTATTGGATTTTCATTAAATGTAGGTGCATATGCATCTGAAATTATTCGTGCTTCTATCCTTTCAATCCCGAAAGGACAGTGGGAAGCAGCTTACACAATTGGGATGACATACCCGCAAGCATTAAAACGTGTTATTTTACCACAAGCAACACGCGTATCAATTCCGCCGCTTTCGAATACATTTATTAGTTTAGTGAAGGATACTTCATTAGCGTCGTTAATTTTAGTAACAGAAATGTTCCGAAAAGCGCAGGAAATTGCGGCAATGAACTATGAGTTTTTAATTGTTTATTTTGAAGCAGGTCTAATTTATTGGGTAATTTGCTTCTTATTATCTATCGTGCAACAAATATTAGAAAAACGTTCAGAACGTTATACTCTAAAATAACCCTTTCATAAAAGGAGTTTTTGTTTTTATGATTTCAATTCAACATTTACAAAAAAGTTTCGGAGATAATACCGTATTAAAACATATAGACTTATCAGTTGAGAAGGGCGAAGTGGTTGTTATTATCGGGCCATCTGGATCTGGTAAAACGACATTCTTACGTTGTCTCAACGTGTTAGAAACGCCGAACGCTGGTAACATTCGCATCGGCAATAAAGAGCTCGATTTCTCTCGAAAAGTATCGAAGAAAGATATTGTAAATCTTCGTACGCAAACAGGTATGGTATTCCAGCACCATAATCTATTCCCGCATTTAACAGCACTTCACAATGTAATGGAAGGGCTCGTTACAGTGAAAAAGATGGGGAAAGAAGAAGCGAAGAAAAAAGCAAACTATTTTCTTGAAAAAGTTGGTCTTGCGGATAAAGTAGACTTATATCCGTTCCAATTATCAGGTGGACAACAACAGCGCGTTGGAATCGCTCGTGCGCTTGCGATGGAGCCGGAAGTTTTACTATTTGATGAGCCAACGTCAGCACTTGATCCTGAGCTAGTTCAAGAAGTTTTAAAGGTTATGAAAGAACTTGCTAAAGAAGGAATGACGATGGTCATTGTAACGCATGAAATGCGCTTTGCTCATCAAATTGCGAACCGTGTTATTTTCATGGATGGCGGTGTCGTTGTCGAACAAGGTACACCGGAAGATGTATTTACAAATCCAAAAGAAGAACGAACGAAGAAGTTTTTACAAATGTTGCAGTAAATTAAGGAAGGTCTCAGGGCATATGCCCTGAGACCTTTTTGCCATATATATTTATTTTTGGAATCCGCCAAGACTTTGCTCAGCCATTGCAACTAAACGTTTTGTAATTTCTCCACCAACAGAACCGTTAGCGCGAGCCGTAGAATCTGCTCCTAATTGTACACCAAATTCTTGAGCGATTTCGTACTTCATTTGATCGATTGCTGCTGTTGCACCTGGTACTACTAATTGATTGTAAGAACTTTGGTTTGCCATAGGAATATATCCTCCTTAGAGTTATAAAAATTTTTTTGGTTGGACTAGCTGGATTTGAACCAGATTATCGCCCCGTTTGGCGCTAATCCATCGGTAATTAAGTTTGTACTCATAGTATGGATGTTACCTAGAAAGATATACAAAAAAATAATTTGTAAATTTTGTAAAAAAATATTTCGTCATTTCGTAAATTATGAAATAAGAGTAATCGTTGTATTTTTAAGAAAGAAGGCTAAACTAAGAGCGAAATCATATGCGTTTTTTTCTTTGTATAACCAGCTTGGCTTACTTAACTTATGATTTGTTAAAGTGAGACAAATTCCAGTTTAGTAAAATGAAAATTAAATCGGGAGCAACTGCATAGTTCTGTTTTAAACCAGGGCAGGGCAGAAAAAGGAACTGACCGCGTCTATGCACGGCTAGATGCTCTCTTTAATCTAAAAAAGAAGCTTTTAAACGAAAATGTAATTAAAGTGAGATAAATTAAAGCTTAGTAAAATGAAAATTAAACGGCAACAACTGCATAGTTCTGTTTTAACCCAGGGTAGGGTAGAAAAAGGAACTGATCGCGTCTATGCACGGCTAGATGCTCTCTTCAATCTAAAAAAAGGGCTTTTTAATTGTTTTTAAACGATAACGTATGGAGGAATCATGATGGGAATTTGCCCGCTTTGCAACGCGCTAGAATCACAAACATATTCTTGTCAAAATTGCCAAGGTATACTCCAAGATTATGGGAAAACTGTAGATTACATAGACGATTACAGTGCATATATGGATCAAGAATTATTAAGTGCAGTAGACGGTTTAACACATAATAATTCACAGGAGTATTGCAATCATGTTTTTTATTGCGGAGTATGTAATGTGGAAACTGAAGTTGTAGTGAAGCTCGTTTAAATAAAAAACTTCCACCTTATGAAGGAGGTGGAAGTTTTTGTTTTTGTATTTGTGAGTTAATCATAGGGGAAGGGATGTTTTCGGTATGTGACGAAGGATCTGATTTTATTTGCGACATTTTTTCTTTCGTGTCGCGCAAAGAGTGTTCAGTTAAATAGATGGCATATTCATAAAATAATTGGCGCGTAAGTTCACTTTGTTCTTTTAACTTTTCATCTTGGAATACAGTTCGCCCCGGTTTAGAATTTGCTTCAAATAGCCACGGGTTTTCCGTGGTGTCTAAACCAATGTCAAAACCAATTTCTCCAATGTTCCCGGTTACTTGCCCATCAAGTGCATAACTGATTTGTAAGGCTGTTTGTTTTAGTTTATTTTCAATTTGAACTTGCTTTGTTGAATCAGGAAATAGTTCCTGAAGTAATTTCGTATCACCGCCGCTATTTACATGAGTTGTTAAGCTACCTTTGCCGGCGATTTTTGCGACGATTGCACTGACTACCCAATTACCAAAATGGTTTTTATTTGTATGAATGCGAAAATCGACGGGTTGCCCTTCGAAGCGGAGCAGTGAGATACCTTGTTGTACGATAAACTTTTTTAAATCATGTCCTTTTAACACATGGTTAAGAAGGGCTTCTAATGATTGATACTTTCTTAGTTTGTTTTGTTCATTTTCACGATAACGACAATAGTAGCAATTATCAGTTTGAGAATAGAGTATTTGATGAATATTTCTTCCGAAGCTACCGTGTATTGGTTTCATATAAATGTACTTATACGTACCGAGAAGTCGTTCTACTTGTTCAAAATGTTGAAATACTTCTGTATTTGGTAAGAATGGTTTAATTGAATCTTCTTTCATTAAAAGTTGATGCACTTCCCATTTATTGAAAAATCCCGGATTAAACCACGGAATCGCATAGTCGCTTTCTAAACGTTTTTTTGCTCTTACGATAGGTTTGTAATTTTCTGCTTGCCGATTTGGTAAACGGTCGTAAATGACATTTGGTAAAGGGACTTTGTTTTTTACCCATTTTCCTTCTTGAAAGAAGTACCCTTCAATTGTTTCCTCTTCCCAGTTTATATGTTGAAGGCCAAAGACAAATACAAATGGCTGTAATGTGAATGGTGGTGTTAATAACTCACTGAGAGAGATGGAACGACTTCCTAAAGGAGAATTAGAATCATCGTTAAAGCCAGTTGTGAAAATCCCGATTAATGGGCCGAAAACAATGGTTTGATTGTGTAAGAAGGCATGGATTGCCGTCGAATGCGGTAGTAAAAGATCGGCTGCAATCTGTTCGCCAATAATAATTTCTCGCGTGAATGAATAATGAATTTTAATATTCTCACATGTAATATAACGTAAGCCAAAGAAAAAGGATGTAATTGGTGGTGTAATAGAAAAAACGTAAGGTAAAGTAATACTATTTGGATGCTCATCTGAAATACTTAATGTATATATGTGCTCTTTCAACGGGGATTTCCTCCTTTCGTTATGGTGTAAATCGGCTAAACTTTAATGGACCATGAAAAATTTGTTCAGCCAGTTCGTCGTTGTACCTAGTATAAACTTCGTAAGATGGCATCGTATTGACGTACATAAGCCAAATGGCACCTTTTTGATCCATAATGGTAGAAAGCTCTAGTTCAAATAATGAAGAATAGGACTGATCGAGTGTTTTAAAAACTTCGGTTACAACATCATGTAAAGCATCTTTTAATAATTGGACGCCAGTTGGAGAAAGTAAATATTTAATTTTAGAAAATGGATGTAACATAGAACGTTCTGTTGCTGAAAGTAAAAATTGTGCTGGGAATGAAGATTTTTGTATAAATTGACCGAGCACTTTCCAATTCTGTTCTTTATTTTTTTGCATAATGGTTCGAATATGAATCGGATATGATAGTTGATTTGGAGGTTGTAACATTGGATGAATCATATAACGGAATGAGTGTATGTTCGATTTGCACCATGATATAAATTCATCTGTTCGTTTGAATTGAGTAGAAGTATGATGTTGTTCATTTATTGTCTCGATATGAAATGTTTTACTTTTGTAAGTGGCCCGATATAAATTTTCATTGGAGTGTATATTGATTGGTCTTATAATAATATCTCTTGTTTCTAGTAGTAATTTAAAAATTCCTTGTACTGTTCCTTTTATTATTTTTGGTACGTAAGGGGAAAGACGTTTATTAGTAAGAAAAAGATTGTGCAAATCGCTTGGGTTAATAAGTGTGTTGTTTAAAAAAGTAGTGGAAGAACGTTTGTGTAATGAATGAATAATCGCATTTGCTTGTTGGAATTCCTCATCCTCTTTGAAATGACAACGATCATATATATATGAAGGAATGGGAAAGGTTTGATCTATCCAATTTCCTGTATCTGTATCGTAAATAAGACCAGAAACAAGATCTGTCTTTGAATCAATGCTAAACGGTGTGAATTGGGCAACGACGTTATGATAAAGACGAGCTCGCTTAGCGATTTCGGTGTAATACGTTTGCTCGTGATGGAGCCCGGAAGTTAAAAGACCAAGAACCAACGAAATCACTCCTTTAGTAATAAGATGTTTGCATTATAGGCGAAGCTATATATTGCAAATACGTTTTTATACCATTATACTTTTGTCCGTATGATGATATGCTATAGTTTTGGAGAAGTGAAAGGTTGATTATGATGAATATATGGTTAAATATGTTAATAACGACAGGGCTCGGGGCAATTATTGGAGGATACACAAATCATTTAGCGATAAAAATGTTATTTCGTCCTCATCGTCCGATTTATATTGGGAAGTTTCAGGTTCCATTTACGCCAGGGTTAATTCCGAAGCGCCGCGATGAGCTTGCTGTTCAATTAGGTAAAATGGTTGTAGACCATTTGTTAACACCAGAAGGAATCGGAAAAAAACTAACAAATAAAGAGTTTCAAACCAGTTTAATTCGCTGGACACAGGTGGAAGTTGATAAAGTAATTACAAATGAACAGTCGTTACGGGATATGTTAGAAAAATGGAATTTAGAACATGTAGAAGAAGAGGCGATCGGGAAAATCGAGCATGTTATTACAGAAAAAATTCATGCATTTTTAGCAGAGCACTATACATATACATGGGAACAGGCGTTACCTCATTCTGTTCATGAAAAAGTAGAGAATGCGATTCCGAATGTAGCATCTTTTATTTTAAAAAGAGGAATTAGCTTTTTGGAAAGTGAAGAAGGAAAGGAACGCCTTTCAAAAATGATTGATGACTTTTTCGCTTCTCGCGGGACGATGCTTAACTTAGTTGGTATGTTTTTAGGGAATGTAAGTTTAGTTGATCGCGTGCAGCCGGAAGTCATTAAGTTTTTAGGACAAGATGGAACAGAGCGTCTGTTAACTGATGTACTGCAAAAAGAGTGGGAAAAGTTAAAAGGAAGAGACGTAAAAGAATTAGAAACGTTCGTAGAGAAAGAAATGATTGTGAACTCCATATTGTCAGCAGTTAAAGTAGAGGAAACAGTGAGTAGATTTTTAAATCAGTCTGTTCAGCAAGTATGTGAGCCAGTTCGAGAAACAATCGTTGAAAAAGTGGTCCCTAGCGTAGTAGAGAAAGGCTTGAAGTGGGGGACAGAAAATGTGGGAAGTATATTGGGAAATCTACAGCTTGCGGAAATTGTCCAGCAGGAAGTATCTACATTTTCAACAGAGAGACTAGAAGATCTCGTATTGTCCATTACAAAAAATGAGTTAAAAATGATTACATATTTAGGGGCGTTATTAGGGGGGACAATTGGATTTATTCAAGGCTTGTTACTCTTGTTCCTTAAGTAATAAAGATGGGTGTATAGAAATAAAAGTGAAATTTCTTCCCATCTCATGCATAGTTTGATATGGTAAGAAGAGGTGCGTATGTAAATGCACTTAAAAGGCAGTGTGAGCGAAAAGCGCTAGCCTTCTAAAGGAGGAAAAATAAAATGACAAAAAACATTCATGATGTTGCATATGAATTACAAAAAACAATCGCTGAAAACGAAGATTTCCAAACATTAAAAGCAAGCTACGCAGCAGTACAAGGAGATGCAGAGTCAAAGAACTTATTCGAAGAGTTCCGCGCGATGCAACTTGGCTTACAACAAAAAATGATGCAAGGTCAAGAAATCACTGAAGAAGATAACCAAAAAGCACAAGAAGTTGTAACTCGCATTCAACAAGATGCAAAAATCACAAAGTTAATGGAAACTGAGCAACGTTTAAACATCGTTATCACTGACGTTAACAAAATCATCATGAAGCCACTTGAAGAATTATATAGCGCGCAACAAGCGTAATGATGGAAGACGCTCCTAGTATGGGGGCGTTTTTTTTTGTGGGTAATTTGAAAGTCCTTCCACAAAAAAATTCCCGCCGAAATAGCCATGTGTTAGTGACTATTTTGACGGGAATATATGATGTATCTTTCAATTTCTCTTATATATATAATTACTTGTTGAAATACTCAGTTCTAATATTTTTTTCTTTCAAAAACTTTTCAATCTCTTTTTGCTTTCTACCATTAACTTTCTCAAAGCGCTTTGTAAAAGAAAAATCGGTCTTGAATAAGTTACCATCTTGAGCGATTTTTTCTATTTCTTGATCTAGTTCTACTGAAAGTGCCGTAGATGCTGAAATAAAATCATGAATTTCCTTCGAAGGCTGTTTGTAATCATTGGGGATCGTATTGTTACTAATAAAAGTATGGAAATTCGCATCATTTTGTTTTGCTAAATCTACTAGTTGTTTTAATTTCTCTCGGTCGGATTCCGTGACATTCTCGTCAGACATGGCTGACGAAAGTGGAACGATGTTTTCGTATAACTCTCCGCTATAATTTAAATACGTTTTTATATTTTTTTTCATTTCATCTTCGTTAATCGTTTCATTCTTTTTTGAGGAAGTGAATATAGTTTCTGGAATTTTAATCGTTACATCTTTAATAGATTGTACATCGTTTTCTTCCTTATGTTGTGCACTATTTGAACAAGCTGATAGAAATAAAATTGTAAGTAACATGAGTAGATATAAAGTATATTTCTTCATTTTAATCTCCTTTTACATTCATTATTATCTTTGTAAAATAGCTACATTCCATTTCAAATATTTTACTAAAAGTGCGTATATATGTTTTATCATTTGGTAAGATATTACGGATATGAGTAAGCCGATGCAAAAAGCGATGAACACATTATAAACATCGGAATAACTAATTTGATGAAATCCTTTAAAAAATCCTAACCCTATTAATAAAATAGGTGAAATGATTAATAATGGAGTGGCAATTATAAGTGCTAGAAGAATCGGTAATAAAAAGAGTAGTACGAAAAAGGCGATAATGATAAAGGCAAAGTTTAAAACACTTAAGCTCATAACAGAAAATAGTGCGGTTATCATATTTTTGAAGCTTCGTTTATTGTCCGCGTTTTGTATTGCATAGGAAACATTAAGTTCTTTAGCAATAGTGTTAGGGTTTCCTAGTTTTCTAGAAATTTCTTCTTCAGATTTTCCATCCTGTTTAGCACTGATAAAATGAGTTTCATACTCTGAAATAATATCTTTCTTTTCTGCATTAGGCATATTCCGCAAGGAAGAACTAAGTTGTTCCAAAAATTCACTTTTGTTCATAACAATCACTTTCCTTTATAAAATGATGAATTACAGCTGAGAATCCTATCTTTTGAAAAGGGGGATACGAATTACAAGGTGCGTTCCAATTATTGGGTATTCCAATATTTACAAATATATCATTTAGTAGTGTTCTTTGCAAGGTACTATAATCTTATTAATACTGTGATTAGATGGAATTTTTTCGTGCATTTTTAGAGGAGATATAAAAATATTATTTTAGGATAAACAAAGGGTTGTAAGCGTATTCCTTAGAGGTTGTCAAAAAACTGTCAAATTAATATTGTTGGAAAAATAATGCATTTGTAATATAATGATAAACAATACTTCACCACATTAATTAACTAGGTGAAATTAAAAATCTTTATTACACACATTATGAAATAAAGGAATGATTAGTTTGAGTACAGGTGTAAAAGCAAACGACGTGAAAACAAAAACAAGAGGAGCAGATCTTGTTGTTGATTGTTTAATTAAACAAGGTGTTACACATGTTTTCGGTATTCCAGGAGCGAAGATTGATTCTGTATTTGATGTACTGCAAGAAAGAGGACCAGAGTTAATTGTTTGTCGTCATGAACAAAACGCAGCATTTATGGCAGCTGCTATTGGTAGATTAACAGGGAAACCGGGCGTATGTCTTGTAACTTCAGGACCAGGGACATCAAATTTAGCGACAGGTCTTGTTACTGCGAATGCGGAGAGTGATCCCGTTGTTGCTTTAGCTGGTGCAGTTCCGCGTACAGATCGATTAAAACGTACGCATCAATCTATGGATAATGCTGCATTATTCGAACCAATCACTAAATATAGCGTAGAAGTCGAGCATCCTGATAATGTACCAGAAGCACTTACTAATGCATTTCGAAGTGCTACTTCTACAAATCCAGGAGCAACACTTGTAAGTCTTCCGCAAGACGTTATGACTGCGGAAACGACAGTAGAATCTATCGGTGCGCTTTCTAAGCCACAGCTTGGAATCGCTCCCACAAATCATATTGAATACGTAGTAGAAAAAATAAAATCAGCAAAATTACCAGTTATTTTACTCGGTATGAGAGCAAGCACCAATGAAGTGACGAAAGCAGTTCGTGAGTTAATTGCGGATACAGAACTTCCTGTTGTTGAAACATATCAAGCAGCTGGCGCGATTTCACGTGAGTTAGAAGATCATTTCTTCGGCCGCGTTGGATTATTCCGTAACCAACCAGGTGATATTTTACTAGAAGAAGCGGATCTTGTTATTTCTATCGGCTATGACCCAATTGAGTATGATCCGAAATTCTGGAATAAACTTGGCGATAGAACAATTATTCACCTTGATGATCACCAAGCAGATATCGATCATGATTACCAACCAGAGCGTGAATTAATTGGTGATATCGCTTTAACTGTAAATAGCATTGCAGAGAAATTACCGAAGCTTGTATTAAATACGAAATCAGAAGCAGTTTTAGAACGATTACGCTTGAAATTATCAGAGCAAGCAGAAGTTCCAAATCGTGCTTCAGAAGGTGTTACGCATCCACTTCAAGTCATTCGTACACTTCGTTCTTTAATTAGTGACGATACAACCGTTACATGTGACATCGGTTCCCATTCTATTTGGATGGCAAGATGTTTCCGTTCTTATGAACCACGTAGACTATTATTTAGTAACGGTATGCAAACGTTAGGTGTTGCACTTCCTTGGGCAATTGCCGCTACTTTAGTTGAGCCGGGTAAAAAAGTTGTTTCAGTGTCAGGTGACGGTGGTTTCTTATTCTCTTCGATGGAGTTAGAAACAGCGGTACGTTTAAATGCACCGGTTGTCCATCTCGTTTGGAGAGACGGTACATATGATATGGTTGCGTTCCAACAAATGATGAAATACGGTAGAACATCAGCTACAGAGTTTGGCGATGTCGATCTTGTGAAATATGCGGAAAGTTTCGGGGCGTTAGGTCTTCGTGTCAATACACCAGATGAATTAGAAGATGTATTGAAAACGGCATTAGAAGCAGACGGTCCTGTCATTATTGATATTCCAATTGACTATCGTGACAACATTAAATTAAGCGAGAAACTATTACCAAACCAATTAAACTAATGGGGGCATGAGTGAGATGACTGTTGCGCAATTAATTGATATTGATGCAAAAAGAACGAAAACGAATAATGAAGTATATCAAACATCTACAATGCTTGCGCTATTAGATGGTATATATGATGGTGTGATTAGCTTTGAGGAATTGAAAGAACGTGGTGATTTCGGCATCGGCACATTTGATCAATTAGATGGTGAAATGATCGCGTTTGATAACGAATTTTACCATTTACGTTCAGACGGCTCCGCAGAAAAAGTAGAGCCAGAGGAAACAACACCGTTTGCGACTGTAACGTTTTTTGAAAAAGAAATGAGTTATACGGTAGAGCATCCGATGAATCGCGAAGAAGTTGAAGCGTTATTACATGAATTAATGCCAAGTAAAAACTTATTTTATGGTATTCGAATGGATGGTACGTTCCGTGAAGTAAGAACGAGAACTGTTCCAAGACAAGAAAAACCGTATACGCCGCTCGTTGAAGTGACGAAATCACAACCGATCTTTTCATTTAAAGATACAGAAGGTACGCTAGCTGGATTTTGGACACCAGATTACGCGCAAGGTATTGGTGTGGCTGGTTTCCACTTACATTACATTGATGATGAAAGAAGCGGGGGAGGACATGTTTTCGACTATGTTGTAGAAAACTGTACGATCCAAATTTGTCAAAAAGCTCATATGCATTTAGCACTTCCTGAAACAGCTGATTTTATGGCGGCGGAATTATCAAGAGAAAACTTAGAGAATGATATTGCGGCCGCGGAAGGTGCGGAGTAAAAAGGAATCGAAATTATGTATTCTCTATATAAAGAACCGAAGTCTTGTTCAGGCTTCGGTTTTTTTCATTGATTTGCAATCTTCGAGTGAAATTCCCCTATCCAATTTCACTGCACCGCCTCATTATGTTTCTTTTGTAAAATGAAAACTCAATTTTGAAGCAAAAGAAATATAAATTTCTCTCCAAACATATACATCAAAAGGATAGGGGGGATATGATGGAAAACTCCATTACTATTAGTTTATGCATGATTGTAAAAGATGAAGAACAAACTATATCAAAATGCTTAGAATCGGTTAAAAGTGTTGTGGATGAAATTATTATTGTAGATACAGGTTCAACAGATGCTACAAAAGAAATTGTGAAGAAGTACGACGCGAAAGTTTATGATTTTCAATGGATTGAAGATTTTTCAGCGGCACGAAATTTTGCGTTTTCTAAAGCTACAAAAGAATATATTCTTTGGCTAGACGCAGATGACATAATAGATACGGAAGATATAAAGAAATTGTTGCAGTTAAAACATACGTTAGATCGTAGTACGGATGCAGTATCTATGAAATATTATTTAACTTTTGATATAGAAGGAAATCCAACACATTCTTTAAGGAGATATCGATTAGTCAACAGAAGTAAAAATTTTCAATGGTATGGATTTGTTCATGAATATTTAGAGGTGTATGGAAATCTTATAAATAGTGACGTAGGGGTAAGTCATAAAAAAGAAAAAGCATATACTAATCGTAATTTGAAAATATATGAAAAACATCTTGAGAGTGGAAAAGAGTTTAGCCCCCGCGATGTGTACTATTATGCAAATGAATGTAAGGATCACAGATTATTTGATAAGGCTGTTAAGGGGTATTCTAGGTTTTTAGATGAAGAAAAGGGTTGGGTTGAAGATAACATTCAAGCTTGTTTAAAAAGAGCCGAATGTTATTTAGAATTGGGGGACTTAAAAAAATCTATACAGTCTTGTTTGCAATCATTTACGTATGACACGCCTAGAGGAGAACTTTGTTGCCACTTAGGACGTGTATTTTTGCAACAGGGGGAATATTCTAAAGCGATATATTGGTATCATGCAGCAATTGACGGGCCCAGGCCAAAGGATTCGCCGTTTGTCCGAGAAGAGTGTCATACATGGTTGCCGCATATTCAACTATGTATTTGTTATGATCGAATAAAAGAACATGAAAAGGCAATTTATCATAACGAACAAGCTGCACAGTTCATACCTAATAATCCAAGCATTGAATATAATAGAAAATATTTTGATAGTTTATCGGAAAAATAATATTTAATAATACTAGATAATCATTTTGGCTGCTGAGAGGAGTTTGATTCATGCTCACAAGTATAATTATATTGACTCATAATCAATTACAATATACAAAAGAATGCATCCAAAGTATTAGAACTTATACAGTGGAACAAGAGTATGAGTTAATAGTTGTGGACAACGCGTCAACAGATGGTACTGTAGAATGGTTACAAAAACAATCGGATATTATGCTAGTGGAAAATGCGGAGAATATGGGTTTTCCAAAGGGATGCAATCAGGGAATTAAAGAGGCAAAAGGTGACAATATTTTATTATTGAATAATGATGTGGTCGTAACTGAAAATTGGCTAAGCAACTTAATTCGTTGTTTATATGAAAGTAAGGATGCTGGAGCGGTAGGGCCCGTAACTAATAATGCCGCTTACTATACTGCTATACAAACTTTTTATAAAGATATTGAAGGAATGCAGAAGTTTGCAACTTTATATAATCAAAGTGATAAAGATAAATGGGAAGAACGTATGAAATTAATCGGATTCTGTATGCTTATAAAAAAATCAGTGTTAGATGAAGTTGGATTATTAGATGAACGATTTACACCGGGGAATTATGAAGATGATGATTTGTCACTAAGAATGTTTGAAAAAGGTTATAAATTGTATTTATGTAAAGATACATTTATTCATCACTACGGAAGTGTCTCATGGAAAGAAGATAGTGTTAAATTTTCTGTTTGTTTACATGCGAATAATATAAAATTGTATGAAAAATGGGGATTTTATGGTGAAAGTTTATACATTCATTGTGATTTACTAGCGATTTTAGAGCGATTTGCACCTGATAAAGTAAATATTCTTCATATAGGAGCTGGATGTGGTGCCACTTTATTAAAAATGAAAGGGTGTTATCAGGCAGTTTCTTTATTCGGAGCAGAAAGTAATGAAAAAGCGGCAGCTCTTGCAAATAGGGTAGCTCCTACAACTTCTGCTGCGTATGACAAGTTACATGAGGTATTTATAGATGAAAAATTTCAGTACATCCTACTATCACATCCCATTGAGCCAGCGAAATTACCGCATGTCATACAATCTATGGCACAACTTTTAACGCCAACAGGAACTTTCGTTATGTCGAAATTCAATTTGGAAAATTATTATGCATTAAAAAAATAATGCTTTTAAGATTTTCTCTTTGGAGATGAACTGTATTTGGCAATGTTGGAGGAACAACGGTTTCTTTTATAGAAACAAAACCGAAATCCGATCCCGGATTTCGGCTTTTCGACGTGTGATGAATTACGAAAAAAGAGCTATCCTATAAGTTGGTTTCACTTACTTATAGGATAGCTTCTTTATTTTGAAACAAACGGGTGCTTTTCATAATAAAACCGCCATGGATAGTGAACGGCTTCTTCTGCATAATCAATGTTAATACGAGGACCAGCTAGTATGTTATGTGTGGATGATAAATGGTCTTCTTCAGGAACTAATTCAATATGTAACGTATCACTTTGAAGTGATACGCCGCGCTCTTCTAAAGTGATTCCGAGCGCGCCGCATAGTTTTCCGGGGCCATTTGTTAAGTTTTTATACTGAGCTTTCGTAATGTCAGTTTTATTGTAGCGCGCTAGTTTCATGTCTTCGATTCCATCTACAGGTACAAGAGCACGAATGAGAACTCCTTGCGGGGTGCCGATTGGTGCTGTAATTACGTTAAAGCAATGATACATGCCGTAAATTAAATATACGTAAGCATGTCCTGGTGCGCCGAACATTACTTCTGTTCGATTAGTCCGTCTGCCTCCGTAACTATGAGCGGCCTTATCATCTGGACCTTTGTATGCTTCTACTTCTACAATAATTCCGCTCCGCTTTATGCCGTCTACAATATGAACGAGTTTATGTCCGAGTAACTTCTTTGCGACTACTAACGTATCGCCTTCATAAAAAGAAGGTGGTGCCTGCATTGTACTATCTCCTTTGCCAGTTGTATATGTATATAGTAAACCAAATTTTCAGTAGTAATTCTAACTCGTTCTATTTACTACATTTATTTCATAAATTATGGATAGAGTACAACAGCGAAGAGGGGGAGTGCGACATGATTTATCGCTTACTAGCTCTTAATATAGATGGGACACTACTATACAACAACGGAAAAATCGCAAAAGGGTTACGGGAGACAATTGACTTTGTGAAAAGAAAAGATGTATACGTTACATTGTTTACGAATCGTAATTTTCAATCTGCTCATAAAATAGCGAAGGCGTTAAAATTAGATTCTATATTAGTTACACATGGTGGTGCTTTCGTTTCAGCAACGTTAGATAAGCCGTTCGCTCAAAGGAGATTATCTGAAGAGAAAACCTTTAATATCGTGCAAGTGTTAGAGCATTTTGATTGTAATGTTCGCATTTCTCATGAACGATATTCAATTGGGAATCGTGAGAGAAATACACCAAACTTAATTGCGCGTACTGTATTATCAAGCGCAGATCCATTATTTTATCCGGTTCAATTTGTAGATTCGCTAGGGGATGCACTGCGTGATCATCCAGTAGCTGCACCAAAAATTGATATTGTTTTCCATACGAAAGGTGAAAAAGAAAGAGGGATGAATACGTTAAGAAAGGCATTTCAAGATGTGGAGTACGTTGAGTGTGATGAGAGACGTATAGAAATTCTCCCTCAAAATGTATCAAAACTACGTGGTTTACAATTACTTGGGGAGCATTTAAATATTAACCTTAGTGAAATGGTTGCGATTGGAGATAGCGTAGAAGACTTAGAGGTAATTGAAAATGTTGGGCTTGGGGTAGCAATGGGGAACGCTCCTGTAGAATTAAAGAAAGCCGCAGACTGGATTACACGTTCTAATACTGAGAACGGCGTAGAGTATATGATTAAAGAGCATTTTCGTAAGCAATTCCCGCTTCCTTTTTTAAAGAATCATAAACATACACCGAAACGATGAAAAAAGAAACGTAGCATTTTCGCTACGTTTTTTTGTCGACTTTATTTGAAAAGTTTAAATCAATATTCCAATAAGAAATAAAAGCGTTTCAGGGGGTGAATTGCGTCTGGAATCTATACAATTCACTTGAATACTCTAGGAAACTGTTGTAGAGTGGATGATGTTGCCGAAATAGTTACACCACATGAAATGTTCTCCAGATTAATTTTATTGAGCTCCCGTACGTAAAAACATTTCCGCGTGATAGTTTAGTTCACGTATTATCTCAAAAATGAATTGTAGTAATTTTATTAATTAGTTGTAGAGTTTCTTTGTTTTATTTAAATGGATTATTTTAAATTAATGTGAGTAAGACTTGGTACATATGAAATGTACTTCTTTTGTGGGTTTAGGAAGTTTAAAAGGGGGAATGAATTTCTTGAGGAAATCATTTAATCAAAAAGTAAAAAAAATAAGTAGTAGTTTTATAGTTGTATTACTAATATGTATGAATTTTTTAATCCATTTACCATTTAAAGCAGAGGCAGCTACAACAGAATTAAAAGGTTTAGGTGATGTATCTTATTACAACGCCATCATTTTTGGAGATCATAGTGCAACGAGTGCGGATATTGAGGGTGCGATGGCTGTTCAAAAAAATATGAACGCATCAAGTTATACAGTCCTAGCGGCTGCAACTGGAGCAAACAACTTAGCTGGAGCAACATGGAAAGATGAAGGATATCCATCATTATTACTAGGTGGTCAATTTACGAAAGCGGGAGCAGGACAAGTAATCATCCAAGATGGAACAGTGGCGATGACAAAAGATGGTGACCCAGAAGGTGCAATGAAGTCATCTTATGACCGTATCTCTTATAAAGAGCAAGCAGAGATTGATGCCAAGTTCAAAGAATTTAGAAAAGACGTTGATGGTGTAATTGGAGATGCGAGTCAATTACATACTGATAAACCAAAACCTAATATGAGTTTTGGCATCGGAGAGGATGTAAACAATCCTAATATTTATGTTTCTTCAGGCTTAACAGGAAAGAAAACATTTGATGTAAGAGATGTTTATCTTCCGAATGTAAATAACAAAGACTTTATTGTTATTTATTCAGACGCAGAAGAAGTGAATTTTGGTAGCGGTGCAATTTTGTACGATACGAAAAATACTGGGATGGCAACAGACTTAATTAATACATCACAAGCATATGATCCTAATTCACCTTTTACAGAGTTAGCTAGTAAAGTAATTTGGGTGTTTCCGAATGCTACAAAAATATCAACAAAAGGATATGGCGTAGTAGGAAGTGTATTTGCTCCAAATGCTGTTGTAGAGACAAAGGGTGGTTCTATTAATGGACAAGCCTATGTTGGGGGATTACATCAAAGAGATGGATTTGAGGTTCATAATTTTAAATTTAACTGGCCGAAATGGAAAAAGCCATCAGTTGAAAAAGGAAATTTACAAATTAAAAAAGTTGATGCAAACGATGAAAACATTGTTTTAAAAGACGCAAAATTTGATGTTATAGACAAAGAGAATAATGTTGTGGCTACTGTTACAACAAACGAAGAGGGTATTGCGGAAGTTAAAGATTTACCACTTGGTGACTATTTTGTAAAAGAAATTAGTGCACCAGAAGGATATATAAAAGTTGATACACCAGTAAAAGTAACAATTGATAATACAAAGGTAATTGAAATTGTTATGAAGAATACGAAAAAGGTAGAGAATGGTCAATTTAAAATATTGAAGAAAGATAGTGAATCTGGTCAACTTCTACCAGGTGCAAAGTTTGATGTTATAGATAAAGATGGGAACGTTGTCGAAACAATTATTACAGATGGTAAAGGTGAAGCTTTATCAAAACAACTTCCAGTTGGAACATATACATTAAAAGAAGTTGAAGCACCAAAGGATTATGAACTATCATCTAGTTTAGTTCATGTTGATGTAGCTGCTAATAAAACAGTGACTGTAGATGTGTTGAATAAAAAGATCGTTGAAAAAGCTACAGGTCAATTTGAAATCGTAAAAGTAGATGCAAATGATAAAGAGAAACTATTATCAGACGCAGAATTTGAAGTGTACAAAGATGGTAAAAAAGTAGATACGTTACGAACAGATAAAACAGGTAAAGTAATATCTACGAAATTAGAACCAGGAAAGTACACATTAAAAGAAACGAAAGCACCACAAGGATATAAGT
>NZ_JBFTMD010000016.1:0-124107 GCF_056396785.1 Bacillus sp. 05T21
CAATTTCACCTTTTTTACTTTTCTCTATCGCTTCACGTACTTCTTTTTTGGCAGCTTCAATTTCTATAGCTGATTTTCCTTTTTCTGTTGCTTCTTGCTCTGCTTTCTTCTCTGCTTCTACAATAGCATTGTTTATTTCTTTTCCTTTGCTATACGCTACTACCGCTGTTTGAGCAGCCGGTTCAATGATATCTTTCGATAGGCTATAAATTTCTTGGAATACCTTTAGCCCTTGTTCATTTAAAGCTCCTGGTAATAATGCTATTTGCTCTAAATCATTTTGAATTGATTTTTTTGTATTTAGCATTTCATTTTTTAACTTGTCTATTTTTCCTGTTCCCTCTGAACTAAGTACACTCTGTGCTTTTACCACATCTGTATCAAGATTTTTCAGTTTCTTATCTACCTGTAGTTTAAGATCTGTTAACTCATTAATCTGACGTTGCACGTTTTCTTGGTTTGTTATAGTCATATCTTGAAGAACTTCCAGTCTATCTATAAACCCTTCTTTATCTTCCTTATTATCTACAAATCCTTTTAATGTTGGATAATAGCTATTAAATTTGGTTGCAAATCCTTTACTTTTTGAATTTAGTAGAATTAATTTTGGATATAGTTCTGATGACCACTCTTTCATATCTTGTTTAATTAGAAATTGAGTTGTATTTAAAGATGGAACTTCTTCAAGTTGCACATTCGGACTTGCTAAGGCTCCATCTATAAAGGTTTGTGTTAATTTGGAGTGTGCACCTATTTTTCGTAATGCTGAGGAAATATCTATATTTTCTTGTTTCGTTTCTGCCTGAACGATTGGCGTTGCGAGAGTATTGATAGGAATAGTCGCTCCAGTAACGATTGATGTTATTAAAAATCCTGTCATAATTTTATTCTTCATTCCGTACACCTCTTCACTATTGTTTTTTACAGTTTTAATCGTAAATGTTGTACAACCTAACGTTAGGATTTCTTCACATATACTTGAGGATAGAGATTTTTTCAAAAAAGTAATTACATCTCGTTTTTTATTTATTTTTGATAGAATATAAGGACCTTACTTCCCCCTCATTTTAAACACTATGTTTTTCATAAGTAAGCCAGAAAATCGCTTTGATTAAATTTGATTTTTCAGATATTTATTATTCAAATTATAAAATATTATATTTAAAAAAGTTAAATCCAAATTTCATTTCATAAAGTGAAATAATTATACTATGATAATTAAACATAAAAATCCTTTTATTCCCCAAATCCTATATGAATCCCTCATTCGAAAATGATTTTAATATAATTTAATAGTGATTGACGCATATGTGTCTTTTATATGGATATGTAAAATTACATATTCATATAGGAGTAACTAGCATACATACGCCAAAATATTATTATCGTATATATAATAATCATGTTACTACGAACACCACAGGAGAAAACTCCCCTCATGCACTTTAGAGGATAAATTATCCATGAAATAATAATTTTTTCTTATATACTTACTATTATTATAGGAATACAAAAAAGCGATTCTTTTCACAGTAAAAGAATCGCTTTCTAGGTTCCTATTTTCAATTACATTACATAAAGAATTGAGAAATTATCATTTAAGAGCCTTAACTATCACTTCAGTTGCCTCTGCAATTAGTTGATTATCATAGGCAGCCTCTTTTTCATCTTTACTAGATAAAATTGCGATGATAATGGGTGCTCTATTTGGCGGCCAAACGATAGCAATATCATTGCGTGTCCCATAACTTCCAGCTCCTGATTTATCTCCAACTATCCAGTCAGTTGGTACGCCTGCACGAATAAGTTTGTCTCCTGTAGCATTTCCTTTCATCCACTCTGTAAGAATTTTACGTTTATCAGCTGGAAGTGCATTTCCGACCGTAAAAGCCTTAAGATTGGTAGCAATCGCTTTTGCTGTACTAGTGTCACGAATGTCTCCTGGAATAGCCTCGTTTAGCTCTGTCTCAAAGCGATCAGCCATAGTAACCCGATCACCCATCTGTCTAAGCGCTTTTTCATATCCTTTAGGTCCGCCTATTTTATTAAATAAAATGTTCCCTGCAGTATTATCACTGGAACGAACAGCGGCCTCAGCAATTTGTCCTAATGTCATTCCGGTATCTACATGTTTCTCTGTAACGGGTGAATATTCCACCAAGTCGTCTTTCGTATAAGTGATAACTTCATTTAATTTCTCAGTTGAGTTTTGCTGTAGCAATACTCCTGCCGCTAATGCCTTGTAGGTTGATGCAAAGGCAAATCTTTCGTTAGGTCGATAAGCAATTGTTCGATTTGTACCAGTATCAATAGCATACACACCTAATCGAGCATCAAATTTTTTCTCAAGTTGAGAGAATTCTTTATACGTCGCATGATTTTTATGTTTAACTGGTCCGGTCTTTTCTTTCGCTTCAACTTGCAATGCCCCTCCTGTAAAAGCTTCTAGGCTTGTAAGACTTAAACCTAATATACCAACACATAAACCTATTTTTAACATCCTCTTGTTTTTCAAAATCATCATTCCTTTCAAATTTTCAATACTGAAAACAAGTAGTAAATTCAATACACTGTATCCTATTTGAAAACCTGTTTTTATACGTACACATAATAGACCATCTAAGAAACAAGTTTGTTCCATAAATTTAAAACCTTTTTAACTAGTAGCCAAGATATTAACAAAAGTAAGAGATAGCAACTATGATAGCCGCTATCTCTTATTTCAAATTTTCCTTTTTCTTTAACTTATAAAGGCTTTTATATAAACAGGGTCTCTTCCCCTGAGAAAAGTGCACAAATTTTACTAATTTTGATTCGAACTATCTGTACTAGCAGCTTCACCATGTATACGTTGCTTTTTTAAATCAAAGTATACATCTAAAATTTCCTTTCCAATTATAGAATTAATTCCATTTTTATCATCATGAAGCCATGGGACTACTACAGAAAATGCTACTTCTGGATTATCATATGGAGCATATCCAACTAATGTTAAGTTGTAACATTCCATACGTTCTCCTTTTGCATTTCTACCAATTGGATCATCTCCACCATATACAGTTTGAGCTGTCCCTGTCTTTCCTGCTGGTTTATATGGCGCATTTTTGAAATACTTCACGCCAGTTCCATCACCTTCTTGGAATACCCATCTAAAACCTTCTTTTATCCGATCAATATGTTCTTTCTTCATATCAACTCGATTTAATACGACAGGCTCTATAGAGCGTATAACTTTACCGACCTCTTCTTCTTTTATTGATTGCTCTCGTATTTCTTGTACAATTTGGGGTTGCATTCTATATCCACCATTTGCAATAGTTGAAATATATTGTGCCAATTGCAATGGCGTATACGTATCATACTGACCGATAGAAAAATCTAGTAAAAACCCAGGTTGACTATCTACTTTTCTCGTTTGCCCAATTATTTCATTCGGTAAATCAATACCTGTTGGTACCCCTAAACCAAATTGTTTAAAATAATAACGCATTTTATCAAATGCTTCTTGTTTAATATCCAATGAACCATTCGGTACGTAATTAACTCCCGCAATTTTTAAAGCTGTCTGGAACATGTATACATTCGAAGATACTTGTAAAGCTCGTAAATCATTAATATTACCAAATCCGGATACATTCCATGATTTCTTGGCTTGTGTACCTTTAAATTTCATCGGTGCATCATAAAATTGATCTCCTGGCTGTATTGCCCCTGTCTCATATCCAGTTAATAACGTTGCGCCTTTTACAGCTGATCCTAGCTCATACGAAGTTGTCATGTTACCTAATGCCAAATCCTCAATCTCTATTTTCCCTTCTTTTTCTACAATCTTTTTGCCTGCCATAGATAAAATCTGTCCGTTATTTGGATTTGTCATGACGACAAACGCTCGGTCCAACAATGGCTCTGAACTCTTAAAAGCTCTCAAATTTTTCTCTATACTTTCTTCCACTTTCTTTTGTAATTCCATATCAATCGTTAATGTTAAACTACTACCACTTTTTCCTTTAGAGATTATTTCTGTGTTTATAATGTTTCCTGATTTATCAGTAATGTTTTTCACTTCTTCTTTTGTGCCGTGTAATACATCTTCATATCGTTGTTCAATATAACTTTTTCCTACACGATCATTACGGTTATATCCACGTACCAAATAAGAATCTAAGTTTTCTTTCGGTAATCCTTCTTCACTACTTGTAATATTACCTAACACGGAACGAAATAAATTACCATTTACATAATTACGTTCCCAATCAACTGTTGTATCTACTCCTGGAAACTCCGCAAGTTTTTCACTTATCCGCGCATATTCTTGATCTGTCACATCTTTTTTTATAATTTGTGGTGTCAGTTGATAACCTGAACTCATTTTACTTTTAATAGCTAACACCTTTAAATCTTGTGCTGTTAATTCTGCCAATTCTACTTCTGTAACGCGACTTCGTCTTAAGTCTTGAATTTTTTTGTCGAGTTCTTTTCCCTCTATTCCCTTTTCTTTAAACTTTCCTATGTCGTTTTTAGTAATCTTTGATTCCGCACGTTTCGTATTCAATTGCATCCAAAAATCTTTTTTATCGATATCGGTTAATTTATTTATATCTTGCTCAGGCATTTCAAGTACCTTCGCCAAGTCTTTTGCTGTTTTTAAAATATCTTCACTCGTAATCCCCTTCACCCTTGTATACGTAATTGTGCGAAGAGATTTATTATTAACGACCGTTTTCCCTTCTCGATCTAGAATCTGTCCACGTGGAACTGGTATACTAGTTGTTTCATTTTGACTGTTTTCCACTTGGTTCTTATAAGCCTCTCCCTCAACGATTTGTACTTTTCCTAGCTGCATAATAATAGCTGAGAATAGTACAAATATGCAAAGGAACATTATATTCAATCGAATAGATATACATGTCTTCTGTTTCTTTACTTTTTGTTCTTTCATAAATCCTCCATATAATTCTTCAGGAAATCCTCACTAATACTTAGTAAATAAATATACTAAAAGCGTTCCCTATATATTAGAAACCACTATTCAGTTATAATAGTGTCTTATCTTTTTTGTTAAATCCTTGTAAGCATCCATTCCTTTTGGTTTAGCCGCGTAATTGATAAATCTCCCTTCCTGTTTTTTTTCTCTATTTTTTTGTCGCCTGCATTAGAAATGCTAAACTGTATAATGACTCATATTAAACTTACACATAGACTTACTATTAACATGTACTTTTTTTCATACTGATTGTTCCTTTCTTCATGCTGTAATACTTAATAGACAACCTAAGTAATAAAGTTGTTCCACATTTACAAAAAAAAAAATTAACTATAAGATGGAATAGGCTACATAAGGGAGGGTTATATGTTACATACGAAAAGATGGAGATTTTTTGCGGTTCTTTCTATTGTAAGTGTGATTTTACTAATTTTATTAAAAATCAACTTCATTTCAATTACTATCGCAACTTCTTCAGCTGAAAGAGGAAAAATTCTTGATCAAAATGGTGTAATACTAGCTACAAATAAGAAAGTTAAGTCTCTATATTGCACTTCTAATGATGAAAAACTATCGAATAAAGATACATCAAACACATTAGCTTTTTTCAATCAATTTTCAAACGAGTTTCAACATGACATTTCTACAGAGGACATAAAATCTCAATTACAACAATCCAGTAATAAGCAGACTATGAATGAAATATCCTTATACTCTGATATAAATGAAAATGAAATTTCATTCATAAACAAGAATAAACCTAAAAATGTAGTGATCAAAGACGAATTCATTCGATATTATCCAAAGAACGAAATTGCTTCACAAGTAATTGGGTATGTAGAAAATGACCTTAATTCTAAGTATGGACCTGTTGGTAAAAGTGGGATTGAGCTTCAATATGAAAATGATTTAAAAGGAAAACCCGGAAAAACTCTGATTTTTAAAATGAATAATAAAAAGTTCTTATGGAACATTCAAAAAATACAAAAAGGAAAAGATGTCCGGCTAGCTTTAGACTCTAAATTGCAGCAAAAAACAGAGGAAGCACTAAGATCTCAAATTAAGAAAGTACCTGATGCTAATGCTGGTTATGCAGTAGTAACCGATGTAAAAACTGGCGCAATATTAACTATGGCCAATTCGGCAGTTTTTGATCCAAATATATTAAATAGACATGTATCATCTAAAAAAGAAAACATTAAATCCCTTTCGCAAAATAAAGCAATTCAAAAATTAAAGTATGGTGAATCTTATGTAAATATGGCCTCTACTATAAAGCCACTTACTATTTTAATCGGATTAAACGAAAAGCTTTTTCAACCTGAGGATACATATTTGGATAATGGTAGTTTTCAGTATGATAATCAAAATAACATCACTAATGCTCCTGGAACACCAACAGGTGAAATTACACCGAGTCAAGCTATCATTAATTCATCAAATACATTTATGACAGCAAAAGTAGCTCTCCCCTTATTCAACCGAAATAATGGGAATATAGAAAAAGTAGCAAATATATGGACAGATTATTTAAAGCAATTTGGCCTCCGCTCTAAAACTGGTATTGATTTACCCTTTGAAGAAGACGGAGAATATGAATTTCATCCATCTAATAAGTTTGAAAATGGAATCTCTGCTTTATTAAATGCATCTTGGGGAGGAAATGAAGTACACACCCCTCTTCAACTTGCTCAATATGCAGCAACTTTGGCAAGTAAAGGTGATAAATATAAACCTCAAATCGTAAGTGCTATTATTGGTCAAGACGATAAGGAAACAAAAAAGTTTAAACCACTCTTAGAAAGTTCAAATCGTTATCCTATGAAATTTTGGGGTGTCGTGCAAGGTGGGATGAGTCAAAATATAGAGGAGATTAAAAACTTGCCCTTTGATGTCGCGGGTAAAACAGGGATAACTGGCTCTCCGAACGAGCAAGAAAGAATGATAAATCATTCTCTTTTCATTGCATATGCTCCTACCAAAGATCCAAAAATTGCTATTTCTGTCGTTATTCCTGGTAGTAATTCGGAAAAAAATATTGCTGCTCTCGTTACATCAGAAATTTTAGAGTGCTGGAATTCACTTCAAAAAGAGGATAAAGATAAAGAGAAAGGTTCATTAAAGTGAACCTTCCTCTTTTACCAAATAGAATCTATATTCGTTATTTTCCATTTACCTTCATCATTTTTTTCGAACATGAAAGAATATTTAATATCAGTTAAAACATACTTTGTTTGTACATATCCAGTATTACCGTTAATAGTCGATACTTTTATAAATCCATCATTCTGTACTTTTTCCGGAATCCAAGCTTTTACCATTTCATTAGAAACTTCATATAAAGCTTGTGATTCTAGTTTTGGTTCAGCTAAAATTTTTGTTTTGTTTCCAGTAACAGTTGCATATATAAAATGCGATTGCTTTGGTTGGTTACTTTCTGTCAATCCACTTGGTACTTTGTATGCTTTCTTTGTATCATTTGCAAATTCTCCCCCCATTGTAAGAGCGACTTGCAACTCATGAAAAATATCCTCATCAAACTTCAATTCATCCTTCTGATAACTTTTCCCTTTAAATAGAACTTCATCATTTAACGCTCTATACAGGTCATTTTCATTTTTTGAATTTGTACTTCGATATAACTCATTCATAAATTGTTTTAATGATGGATCTTGAGCAGACTCATCTTTTGTTTTAGGCTTAATTTGAGTACTACTTTGTACCGGTGATTTATTATCATCAAGCCAAGGTTGTTGAACAATAAAAAATAACATTGTACAAACCAAAACAACTACAATAGGCAATGCTTTTTTACGAAATGGTCTCTTGTATGGTACAGAGTCTACTTCACTATTTTGGTATATCGATTGCTTTATTTTATAAATAAATGCTTCTTCATCTTTACGACGCTCCATTGGTCCATTTTTTAATTTGCTATACCAGTCAGGATTTTTTTTACTGTTCATCACTTCTACCCTCCCCTATTAATTTTGAAACTTTACTTCTTGCTCTGCTTAACCTAGATTTGACTGTTCCAATGGATACACCTAATGTTTCAGCCATTTCTTCATAAGATAATTCATATTTCGCATCCAATATTAGTATTTCGCGGTGTTTTTTAGGTAGTTTTAATACAACATCCCACACATCATTCATTTCCTCTTGATTAAAAAATTCTTGTTCTGCCGATGGAGATTGCTTATCGTCACTAAAAAATCCCACTAAAGATATCCTTTTAAAATAAGAGGATTTCAAATAGTTTATTGCCGTATTTCTTGTAATTTTTAATATCCACGTTTTAATAGATGACTCCTTTCGAAACGAATTCCAATGTTTAAAAACCTTAATAAATACATCTTGTGTGATGTCATCTGATAAGTGTGGATCTTTCGTAATAATAAATGAATAATTCCATACATCTTGCCAATAGTCTTTTATAACATAGTCAAGCTCATCATGATTACATTTTTCAATAAACTTCTGTTCCATTTCCACACCTCAAACTTATTTGAATAAACATAAAGCTGCCCTCACTTTTAATATGGTTTCAATATATAGACATGATACAAGTTTCATTTGTTCCATTGTTTATCTTTTTTTCGACAGATGATATTTCTTAAAAAAATGTAATAAAAAAGACCAGGATAAATTCTTAAAATCATCCTGGTTTTTCTGTATTAAATATATTTTCATTATTTTTTTATAATAGAAACCGCATCTAATACATCCACTTGACTCCCCATAGTTTTAGTGAGTTTTTTCCATTCAGTTTCTGCTTGTGCAGCTTTAACATCATCTGAGTTGTATGGTCTATCTTCTCCATACGATTTATTGAAATGTAGGATTTCCATTGATGTTTCATTTACAGGAATCTGATTGAAAGTTGCATTATCAACAATTACAATCAATTCCTCGTAATTTGGATTACGATAGTGACCGAACCAAGTATCACTAGCATACTGGACATCTATTTTCTTTTCATTAATTGTTAATTCCTTGATTTTTTTATTTTTCTTACTAGCTAGTAAGACAGCTTTACCTTTTGGAACTGAAGGTACTGACTTAATTGGGTCTGAACTCCATACTTCATCATCATTATCTGACTCTCTTAATACACCTAACCCAACCATTTTTTTCGCTGTTTTTTGATCCATCATTAATACTTGTTTACCATCAATTTCTGCTTGCTTCACTTTATACAAAGTGTTGGTCTTAATTTCACTTTTATGTTGATTTACTATTCCTTTTAATGATTGTTCTCCTCCAATTAATAAAGCGGCATTCCTTGGTTCTTCTTTCTTTCCAAAAGAACAAGCCCCTAACATAGAAATTGATACAACTCCTGCCATACACACTTTCATTACTTTTTTCATTTCTTTTTCTCCTCTTTGCTTGTTTTATCAATACGCTACATAATTTTTTTATATAACCGTTGTAAATAACGCCAACGGACAGTGAAAAAGTACACACTTTGAATGGATATAAAGGCTAGTATAATTAAAATCGAAATCTTTAAAACAGAGTAGTCAATTAGCTGTTGCAAGGCTATAAAAGCGACCCCGCTATGAATAATCGCTATAATGATAGGCAAGAAGAACATTAGTATAAGCTGTCGTGTTACGATTTTCTTTAGTTCTTTTCTACTTAGACCGACCTTCGCAATCATTTCGTATTGTTGTTGTTCTCTTTCTAAATCTGCATATAGCCTGAAATATAATAGGCTGGCTGCAAACGTAAAGAATACGATCCCTACTAATACACTGACAATAAGTAAAATACCGTTCTCTTGTTTCGAAGAAATCCATTCAGAATACAACGCTTTAAAATAATGGTGTGCTTGCCCCGAATTATGATTACCCATTGTTTCTTCTAATTTTTTTGTAACCACTCTTGATTTCTCCCAATTTTCCACGACAAAACCATATTGACTTTTCATTACGTAAGAATCATCTTCCGTCTTTCTGTTAGGGATTTTATCGTACAGAGAATCCGAAACAACAATAATGGCTCCAATTGAATTTGGGAGAACTATATGTGGGACCGCCTTGTTGACCCGGAGGGACATTTCTAAGTTTTCCTGTACTACATCTATTTTCTCGGGTATATCTTTTCCTCTTGCATACTTTTCTTTTTGCGAAATGATTGAGGGTACTATAATCGCTTCTTGATCATTATCTATCTTTTCCATTTCATACCCGAAGATTTTTGCAAACTTGTTATACTCTGATACTTTGATTAGCACTAAATTATTTTCCGTGAATTTAGGATTCGTAACCGCTACCTGATAAGAGAAATTTGAGCGAGTAAGTTGTTTTTTTATTTCTGTAATGTGCTCTTCTTCTTGTGCATTTTCTCCTAACGAAGTATATGTAAATGCAAATGGATTGGTCATTTCGGTTAATCCCTTATTTCCCATTGCTAGGCATGTACCAATCCCTGTGAAGGCCACAGCGGAAACAATCGCTAGCATAAAGAACATAGTTGCATTATCCTTCATACGATAGGCCAATTCAGATATAGTAAGAAGGTTTGTTTTATTAAAAAACAAAGTGTCTTTTTTCTTTAAGACACGTATTACATACACGCTCAACTGTGAAAATAGAAAATATGTCCCTATCACTACAAAGACTACCCCTCCAAGTAAGTAAGGCATAATGAAGTTTCTTTCTAGTACGAAATAGAACACACATCCATACCCTAACCCAATTAATAATACGGAAAGTAATGCTAATGCTTTTGATGCCTTTGGCTCTGGTTTTGGCTTTTCCTCTGATTTCATCAAATCAATTAACTTGTTTGCTTTTACCATTTTAGAAGTAAACAACGAAATGACTAGAAACAGAATCAAAAATGCGCCAGTTGTCGTAAAGACAGCTTTTATAGGAACGTAAAAAGGAAGACCCTTATCAATCGCTAATATATTTTCACTTGCCAATAAATTGAGCTTTGAAAATATCAAACCAATTAAGATACCAAATGTAATTGAAGCGACTCCAATTAACATATTTTCTAAAAAAATTAATTTATTTAACTGCGCCGGTGTCATACCATGCATGATTAAAATTCCAAATTCTTTTTTTCTTGTTTTTAAAAAAGAACTCACCGAATATAAAAGAAAGAAGAATGAAAATACAAAAATGAGATATTGAGAGATTTGCATCCCCATTGTTCCTAAAAGGCTCATTGTTTTACTTGTGGAGGCTAGTTCTCCTTGTAAATCAGGATGAAAAAGTAAGAGTGAATATGTGAAAAAAACCATAACTGAAAATGAGCTACTTAGAAAGTGTGCAGCATAAGTCCGCTTACTTCGAATGATATTATTAAAAGCGAATCTTTGAAAAGTCATGCTTACGACCTCCTAGTAATGCAAGTACATCTATAATTTTTTGATAAAACATTTGTTGGTTTTCTCCGTTATAAATTTCGTTATATAATTTTCCATCTTTAATAAATACAACGCGATCACAAAAACTTGCAGCCACTGGATCGTGCGTAACAAGCATCATTGTTGCATCTTGTTCTTTATTTAATCGTTTTAATAACTCCATTACATCATTAGCCGCTTTTGAATCTAAGTTTCCTGTCGGCTCATCTGCAAGTAATAATTTAGGTTTATGAATTAGAGCACGTGCAATTGCTGTTCTTTGTGCTTGTCCGCCCGATATTTCATATGTTCGTTTATTTAATATATCTTGAATGCCTAATTTTTCTGCAATACCTTCTACACGCTGATTCATATCCTCAACTTTAGTACCATCTAACGTCAGAGGAAGAACAATATTTTCTTTTACAGTTAATGTTGTAAGAAGATTGAATGCTTGAAACACAAAACCTAATTCACGTCTTCGAAATAATGCCAGTTCATTTTGAGATAATTGATATGGATTTTCTCCATTAATCAATATTTCTCCTGATGTGGGAGAATCAATAGTAGAAACCATGTTCAACAAAGTAGTTTTTCCACTTCCTGATGGTCCCATTATTCCTACAAACTCCCCTTTTTTCACACTCAAATTAATGTCGGCGAGCGCTTCATAAGATACCTTTCCTGTATAGATTTTACTCAGTTCACAGACCTTTAATATTTCCATATCGTTTTGCTCCTTTTTATCTTTTAATAACCTAAGTTTATCTAAGCGTCCCTTCTTCTCATATCGATTAACCTTTCATATATCTAACAGGTCTGTAATATTTCTGAAAAATCAAACTAAACACCGTTCTAACGATTTGCATAAGGGAAAATAATACAGATTGTTGTTCCTTTTCCTACTTCCGACTTTATTTCAATATCATGTTCCAATCTTTTTATAATATTTTTCACAAGATATAATCCCATCCCAGTAGATTCCTTAAATTTCCGACCGTTTATTCCCGTATAAAATGGGCGGAATACTCTCGGGAGGTCTTCTTTTGGAATTCCCACACCATGATCGTGTATTTCAAGGATTACTGAGCGCTCTTCTTCTAATGTAGTAATAGTAACGTTTTTTCTACTTCCTGCTGAATACTTAATGGCATTGGATATCACTTGATGAATAACAAACCGAAGCCACTTTCTATCGGTTTCTACCATAATAGTTTGTTTTACTTTTACTTCTGGATAAACATAGCTACGGATAAACAGACGTTTATTTTCACGGATTACTTCTTGAACGATTTCCTGTAACGAAACTCTTTCCACATAAAAATCTTGCTCAAACGTTTGTAATCGCGCCATATATAAGACCATTTCTAATCCGTACTGCATTTGATCTACTTCTTCCACAATACTTTCAAAAACCTCCCCATTCTCTTCTTGTGTGATCAGTTCAATAACTGATAGGGGCGTTTTCATCTGATGCACCCATTGATTAATAAATGTAAGGTGCTCTTTTTGTTTATATTCCCAAGTCTTTAACTGTTGATGATATTGACTGTATTGTGTCTTTAACACACGCTGAAGTGCTACTGATAATGGAGTGGAATCGAGTTCTTCTAAGGAGTCCTCTAATGTTTCAGAAGGGTTGGATAATTTGTTATAAAATCTACGATGGCTAAAGTAGCGATAAAGTAAAAACGCAATTAAAAAGCATCCTCCTAAAAACACACTATATAACGCAGTAGATAAGTGGTTATATCCATCCAGCCAATAAACAGTTAGAACGACAAATAGCTGAATGATTGAGAAACAAATGAAAGGGATATGTTCACGTAAAAATAAATTCATTATTATACCTCATCATTCTTCCAAGTTATTTTCAAACGATATCCAGCACCACGAACTGTTTCTAATGCATTTTTTATTCCGATTTCCTCTAATTTTTTTCGGACACGTGTAACATTTACACTTAACGTATTATCATCTACATACGTATAGTCATCCCAAAGTTTTTCTAAAATTTTCTCTCGACTAACAATACTAGGAGATTGTCGTAAGAGAGTTTCTAGTAAAACAGTTTCTTTTTTTGACAGTATACACATGCTATCATTTAGCTTTAATTCCATTTTTTCTGGATAAAGTATTAAACCGGATTGCTGAACAACTCTTTCTTCCGCTTTCGGTGCGTATTCTCCGTAAATTCTTCGAAGATGACTTCGGGTTTTTGCCATTACAACTTCATAATGAAACGGTTTAGTGATATAATCGTCTGCACCATGTTCAAGTGCCATAACTTGCTCCATCTCTCCACTACGTGCTGATATAAATATAATGGGACAAGTAGAGACCGTTCTAATTTGTCGGCACCAGTAGAAACCATCAAAACTCGGTAAATTTACATCTAATAAAACTAAATCAGGTTGAATTTTTTCAAAGTTAGCCAAAATATTTTCAAAATCCTCTGTAATATTTCCTTCATACCCGTACTTATTAATATGGGATTGAAGTAGTTTAGAAATTTTTTGGTCATCTTCTACAATCATGATTTTATACATATATTTAGCTCCTTTTATTTATGTATCTATTTATTATCTAGAAATATCTAATTAATACTTTTATCTTTTAGTATAAAGAAATTCCCCTCTTACTTATATTGAATAACCTTACTTCAAACTAACAGCTTTGTAATATTTCTGAAAATAAAGTTAAGTATAATAGCTCTTATTTTTTAAATTTCAATTATCTAATTTAACATTTTAAAATTTGTTGTTTTATAATTTTTAAATAAAAAATAATCGTATTTAATTGTGTAAAAAAACACGTAATTAAATACGATTATTAAAATCATAAAATCTGCGTTTAGACATAAATTAACCGATTCCTAATATAATCTTGAATCGGTAAGGTTTGTATATTTACTAAAGAAGTAAATTTCACCTTCTAATTAAGTATTATTTCTGAAAAACATGTTTTATTTTTTCACCTGGAACGTTGCTCCCGCCCCTTCCTTTTACATCTTCAATCATCATGGTAACAATCATGTTTGGCGCGCTTGCATCGAAAGCTGCAAACCATCCAAGTTCTTTACCCTCTGCTTCTTTCGATTCTTTCAGTTCTGCTGTACCTGTCTTACCAGCGAGAGTTACACCATCAACTTTAGCAATTCTCCCAGCACCATCAGGATCATTAATAACCTTTATTAACGCACTTTTTAATATCTCTTGATTCTTGGTAGAAATCACATTTTCTTTCCAATTTCCCGCTTCTTTTGTTTTTTTTATAAGATGCGGTGACGGAATGTTACCCTCATTGACAATCGGTGCATAAGTCAATGCTAAATGAAGAGGTGTCATTAATACTTGTCCTTGTCCGTACCCCGTGTCTGCTAGTTGAATATCATTTTTTATCCCATCTTTTGCAATGATTGAAATAGGGAATTCGTATTCAATTGGTAATTTTTCATGAAATCCGTATTTCTTAAATTCATTTACATACTGATCTTTTCCTATTTTCAATGCTTGTTGAGCAAAATAAATATTATCAGAGTACTTCATTGCCTTATCAAAATCAACTGGACTAGCATCCTTCACACGTGTTACATAATAATTTCCCCAAGATGAATCTTTTGTCCACTTTAATCCTTGAATTTTAAATTCTTCCTTAGGATTTATTGTGTTTGTTTCCAAACCAATTGCACCTGTAATCGTTTTAAATACGGAACCTGGTACAAATGCTTGTGTGAAGCGATTCATCATTGGCAGTTTCGAGTCGTTATTCCATGCTTCCCGTTGAGCTTTTGATGCTCCTCTAACTATTGTATTTGGATTATAAGCAGGGCTACTTACAAGTGCGATTGTTTCACCCGTTTTAGGATTGACCGCTGCACTAGATCCTGCTTCATTTTTCATCTCATTAAAGATTTTTTCTTGAATTGCAGCATCAATAGTTAACGTAACATTTTCTCCTTTTTTTGCTTCTTGTTTTGCTACGTTTTTAATCTCTTTCCCGTTCTCATCTTCCATAAATACGCGTCCACCCTTTTCACCACGCAATTTATTCTCTAATACTTTCTCTAAACCTGTCTTACCCACTAAATCATCTGCTTGATAACCTTTTTTTTGAAGCGATTTTAACTCCTCTGCATTTACCTTTCCTATATATCCCGTTAAGTGTGCCGCTGCTTCTCCTAATGGATACGTACGAATATTTACTGGGCGAGATAAAACTCCTTCTAATTCAATATAATCATTCTGTCTGGTTCCCTCTTTTAAAATACCAATTGGTACAAAGGAATCTGGTTTTATCCATTTCGCTGCGAGCTTCTGATCGACCTCTTCTGTAGACATATCAAGTAATTGTGCTACTATTTCTTTTGTTTGCGCTGCCGTTTCACCTAGTTTCTCTGGAATAATTCCAACTTCAGTCGCTTTACCATTCGTTGCAAGCCCTTTTCCATTTCGATCATATATTTCTCCGCGTTTTCCTTGCTCTGTTTGCATACGTACTTTGTAATCTTTTTTCATACCTGGGAAAATGAAGTCTGGTGTCCAATCTATTTTCCAAGATTCCTTATCTTTATCTTTCACGAGTTTTGCTTCATGGATGAATGAAACTGTTCCTCCATCCGTATCCATATTAACTTCAAAAAGAAAAAGTTCTTTATCTTTATTATTCTCTCCTTTCGTTTTAATTTTTAAATTCTTAACTCCAATACCCTCATAAATTTTTTGATATTTCTCTGTGAACTCCTTTTTAGAAATCGTTTTTTTTGCATGTTCTGATAAATGATCATACATATTTGTAAATTTTTTATCATTCCATAAATTGATATATTCTTCAAATGCTTGTTTTGAGGGTTCGTTTTTATTACATCCTACCAACATAATTCCGAAACAAAAGAAAAGTAGCATCCATATTTTTTTCAATTCAATCTTCTCCCTTAGTTATAAATGATTATTCCTTTCTTAATTTATTAAATAAAAAATGTTTTGACGCTTAATAGACAGTGTAAGTAATGAAATTGTTCCACATTTACAAAAAAATTTAATTTATGGTTAAGCTGCATTCAAAAAGGGAAGATTTTAAGATTCTTACAAACGACGAATATATTTAGCGAACGTTATCATTATTAGTGTTGTTTTAACAATTCATTTAAAATACCTTTTAGTTCATTTTCGCTAATTTCATCTTTTTTCTTTATAGATTATTGATACAAAAAAAGAATCCTTATACTAAGGATTCTGCAACAGAAAATAACAAAAATATAAACAATAAAAAGAATTACTTAAAGTATAATTTATAGGCACTCTATATCCTTCTTTTTCGCACAAAAAACCCCTGTACAGCATGCGACAGGAGTTTAGGTCATTCTACAGCTTATTTAAAAGAGTCATGTACAGGCAAACTACTAAAAATCAATTCAGCAACTTTTACATATCCTTTTGAGTTTGGATGAATTAAATCCGTAGACCAAAGCGTATTGTCATTAACTAAATGATGATTCCAAAAGTCAACATGATGAAGCTTATACTCTCTACTCAGTGAAAGTATAACTTCATTTGCCTCTAATAATTGTTCTTTTAATACTTGTTTTTTTTCAGAAGGAAATGGAAGCCTAACTGTAAAATCTGGAAGGTTTGCTATAATAATATCAGCACCTGCTTTACTTAATTTATCTATCATAAATTCCATATCGTTCTTATATGCTTGATGATTCCAACGTCCTTTTAAAACATCGTTTGCACCTGCAATTAGACTAACCAAATCTGGATTAAAAGTTAATGCCTGCTCCAATTGCTGTGAGCGAATTTCTTTAGTTACTAACCCACGTTTTGCAAAATTAGCATATTTTAAATCATCTACACACAGTTGAACAAAATGATCTACCCAGCTTTTTAATGCTATTCCCTCAACTTCATCCCCTATCCCCTCTGTAAAACTATCACCAATCGCTACAAATCGCTTCCACATATCTAGTCCCCCTTTTTTGTTATTCATATCTACACTATACAATAGCCCACAGCGTAATTGTTCTTCTTAAATGTTTTTCAATTTCAATTAAATTCCATAGGAGATTTTTCAAATGAGCAAGACAACTCGATTTAACTATTTCACATGAACAAAAACATGAAAATCTACGTTATCTTCTCGCAGAAATAGGTTGAGACCAACTATCTTTCCCATTATCATTTAAGCGTACTTGAAAAACATATATAGGTTGAGAAAAGCCTTTTGTATCAGCGTAGTAATCTATATTATAATCTGTAATGACTAATGTATCACCTGCTTTGAAAGATATTATAGGATCAAAGTCTCCTTGTTTTAGTTTTTGAAATACTTCTTTGGGAGACAGAATTTCGACATCTCGAATATGTAATTTTTTTGTAACTGGCTCATTGTCATTAGGCATTTTTGTAATTTCCTCTTTGTAAACAGGCATTTTATTACCTTCGTCTTTTAACTCTATTGATGTTTTTATAATGACATCAGTCATGTCTGTTTTTGTAATGGGATCTAAAGGCATATTCCCAAATTCCTTCATTTGATACGAAATCATTATTCCAAGTGTAACAAAACTTACTGTAATCGGAAGAAATAAATATTTGGTCATTTGTGTATCTGTTTCTTTTTTCTTCAACAATATAAGAACTATATTTAACATAGAATATCCTAGCATCATTCCTAAAGTATTATGAAGTAAATCGGCTAGTTCCATACTTCCACGTTGCATTATAAATTCAAGGATTTCAATCAATAAACTTGCTATAATTGAGCTGATTAACATCCATTTTGTTTTTTGAAAAACATTACTAAATAAAGGTAATAAAATTCCTAACGGAAAAAGCATACCTATATTCACAATGATATGGAAAAAAGAAGAAAATGAAAAGGTATTCCATGCTTTTTTATAAACACTAAGTACATCAAAGTCAATTGTTCTTGCAAAAGTTATATCATCTGGACGACCAAATGAAGTAGCTGATAATACAAGGGAATAATATCCTATTATCAATATAAACAATATAACTTGTTGTACGGTAAATTCCCCCCCTCCTTTACATACCTTTTTGTATACTACAAAGTAACTAAAAACAAAAATGAGTAGTAACAAGAATGTGAGTTGTATTGTAGGAATTGCAAAGGTAACAAGTAGTTCGGAAATAAAATTCATTTTACACCTCTGTTTTTACGAATAAAATATTCAATAGTTTTATATAACATTTTAGATATAGATAGCGATGTGTTGTTACCCCTAATAATTATTAATACAGAATTAAACCTGTATACATTGAGCATTTCTTCCTCTTAAAACTAGCTTTATTTGACCAAGCAGCTACAAGGAAACTAGCGTTTTACTAATTGTACTTTCGGCTATGTCTGGAAAAACGTTACGAAGATTCTCTTTAGTAAGAGGATTTTTGGAGTTAAGTATAAAATTAAAAATTTGTTCAATTTTAGTATATTTATATAGAATCCGTAATTGACCGATTCCTAATATACTTAGGAATCGGTCATATTCGTATATTTACTAAAGAAAAAAAATTCCTTCAAGCATTACACTTTTTTTCGAAAATTTGTTGTTCTTTGTTTTGCCCAGTTGATACATTTCTTTTCAATTAAATGATACGAAACTATAGAAAGAAGTATTGTCATTGAAATACACAAAGCAAGAAGGAAAAAGATAGGTATCTTTGTATACAAAAGTTTAAATAGTACCATCATGATTGGAAAATGACACAAATAGATACTGTATGAAATTTCTCCTAAGTATACAAATACACTCTTATTTAAAAATGCTTTCACTTTTAGGTTACTCATGGCCATTATTATAAATATACTAACACCAATTACGACACCCCAATCTTTTAATAAGAAAGTAGTATCATTACGGGAAAAACCATAAATTAAAATGGAATATAAATATAGAATAATCCCTAATGCAATAAGAAATCCTTTATTAAATTTTTTCATATTCCTATATAAGTAGATAAGCTTTTCCTGATGCTTAAAAAGTAACATTCCAACCATAAACATCGATGTGAAATGCAGTGTATCGGCATAACCATTATAAAATCCCTCTGCTTTCCCTATATGCAACATATTAAGGAAAACACTAATTAAAGAAAAGCTCAAAGCAAATAGTATCGTTTTCTTCCAACTCAGTTTATAAAAAAGAAGGAATAACAACGGAAACACAATAGATATACGCATTTCTTGAGCCAATGACCAGATAACTGGATTATAATTTTCCGTAAAAAAGTTATTAAGAAGCACAAAATGGTTTATAATATCTATTTTTGTTATAGACCCTTGCCACCTATCATAGAACCAATCCCGTAGTCCAGCCACTTCATACGGCGAGAACAAAATAAATAAAGCAAAGGTAATGATTATCCAAAAATAATAAGGAATATAGATTCGTACAAATCGCTTAATTAAATATCCCCAATAATTTGTTTTTGAATGATAAAGTGCCATAGATAACACAAAACCACTGAGTACATAAAAAACGATTACAGCTTCCCCGCCAGCCCATAAAAACCTAAGCGGAGAAAATTTAATAGAATTAGGCAACGATGGTAGCATTAAACAAAAATGTCCAAATACCACTGTCAGTGCCGCTAACCCTCGTATGGAATCTAATTCTTTTATTCTCTTACTCATAAAATGTTCTCCTTGTAAATTGTAGATTTTGCTGTTAATAAAGGCCACTATACTATTGTAGTGGGATAATTATACATATTGTTTCTTTAAATTCCTAATATAAGCAGTACAAAGTCAATCTATGTATCTGTTTTAGGAAACTTTCGTATTTAGGCATAAGTTATATAATAATAGAAAGAAAAAAGAAATTTCATTCTATAAAATCATATTGTCGTTTAGAAAACATTTTAAAACTGTTTTCTAAACCCTCGTTATAGTCTGTCTGCTTATTTGTCCATTGAACACCCTTATTCCCAGGCCTCCCTGAGGTATTAGCAACATATTTTAATAGCTCTGGTCCTTTTAAATTTTGCTGTAAACCACGGTTATATGCATTTATCATATTAGATATTGCAATTCGAGTATTGGTTTCTGCATTTTTCAAATCTTCGTTCGTTAAATCTTTAGGTGCTAGTCCACCTCGATGAAGCTGAAACAGTCCAAATGATGTGCCCTGATCTCCAATTGCGTTTCGATCAAACTTACTTTCATGGAATGCAATAGATAAAGGAATCCATGGCGGTATACCATGCTCTATTGATATTTGTTGAATCGTGTCTCTTACTTTAACTCGGTTAGTATGATGGTCATATGCGTATTTTGTAAGATATAGCCCTCCTGTTAAAACTAAAATAAATACTCCACTTTTTATTAATGTCCCTCTCATCGACGTCACCTCAATTGTCAGTATCAAAGATTGTCACTAGTAATCCTATCTTTTGGGGATATTAACTCGTAATCATGTATCATCTTGTTATTGTTTGTTTCATTAATTACCGATTTTCAGGTGAAATTATTAGGGGGTTCCCTCCATATAACATTCGCTTTTATCACTTTCGGTACAATTTACTTTTGTATGGCAGAGCGTTTTCTCTGTATGGTACCGTACTTTTTTCTCGAATACCTTGCTTTTTTGTTCGATTGAAATTAAAGAATAACTATATACATAGGGATAAACACTATAAAAAGATACTTAAATTTCTTTAAAAAATTCATTTTTCGGCCTCCATTTCTTTATATAATTAATTTAAAACAAAATATTTAATAAGAAGAAAAGATTTTATTAAATTTTTATAAAATTTAATAACAGGAATAAGTACCAGGTATTTATTTTTATTGTCACTTGATGGAATAATGAATGTGTTTTCATCATGTAACTTTATTAAACTAGCCTTGCACCAGAACCCTTTGAATCGAACAATTCATAATAAACGCCATCCTTTCTGTATATTTCTACAAAAAGAATAGCGTTTTTTGATTATATGGATATAAATTTATCTTTGCTTGATAGCGATTTGGTACTACCCCATCGCCATCAAGCTAACGAAAATGAGATATAAAACCGTAGAGAAATTTAGAAACCAAATATTTAATTAAAAATTTTATGCTAGTAATACCCACAGTTACGATGAAACAAATTTGAGAATTAACGCAATCCTCAATTCCAAGCCCTTCACATAGGAATCTATAATACTTTAATCCCTTTTGTTTCAAGCTAATCTTTAGCCTTACCCTATAGATATAAATGGTATTGAGTATATCGTAAGAAAGGGCTCCCACAAGGGGGATCTCTTAAAACTAACCTTTTACTATATCAACCGCGCTATTCCACATGCCGCTAAAGAAAGATCCTATTTCGCGCATAAAACGTGTAAACCAATTTGCTTGTTCTACTTCAGATTTTGTTACAAGGTCTACTTGTAATGATTTACCTGATAAGAACCCAGGATCTGTAATATCTTTAGGCGATATAATCATTTGACTAATTGTTACACCTTTTTTAATAGGCGCTTCTTGTTCTTTATTCGATACTTTAAATTCTTTTTTATAAACGTCTTTGTTGCCCTTTGGCATTGGAAATGAAACAGCTTGCTTCGTTTGAACAACTACATCTTTGTCCTTTGCATTTGCTACTCGCACTGTTTCATGACCTTTTACTACTGAATCTTTTTCATAGACCTGCTTCACTTCAAAATTCGCAAATCCATAATCATATAATTTCTTTGTTTCATCAAAACGTGCTGTATGAGAGTTTGCTTTTATAACTACAGAGATTAGACGCATACCGTTTCTTTCTACTGTACCAGTAAAACAATCTCCGGCTTCTGGAGTAGTTCCTGTTTTTAACCCATCTACACCTTCGTATTGCTTAATTAAGCCTTTTAACATCCAGTTAAAGTTCGTCATATCAATCGGATACTTGCCACCCTTTTGGAATGTTATTTTAGGGATTTTTGCTGTATCTAATATTTTCGGGAAATCTTGAATAAGACGTTGTGCTAAAATCGCACAATCTCTTGCGGACATTTTATTTTTCTCGTCTGGAGTTGTCCCTTCTGGGTGATGTCCTTTTAAATCATGGTTTGTTAAACCTGTAGAGTTTACAAATTTATAATTTTTCATTCCAAACTCTTTTGATTTATCGTTCATCATTTTCACGAAATTGACTTCTTTTCCAGCAATCTCTTCAGCTAAAGCAATTGTTGCACCGTTTGCAGAGTAAATTACCATTGCCTCATATAACTCTTTGACCGTATAAGAGCCACCATTTTCTAATGGAACGTTTGATAATGAGCGATCTTGCGAAATCTTATATGCATATTCAGAAATTTTAACTTTTTGATCCCATTTAAGTTTTCCTTTATCCACCGCTTCATGAACTAAGTATTCACTCATCATTTTTGTCATACTAGCAATTGCTAATAATTCATCTGCATTTTTTTGATATAAAATTTTTCCGGAATTTGCTTCTACTAAAATTGCTGATCCTGCTTCTACGTCTAAAACAGGGACTGTTTCCGCTGATGCTCTTCCAGATGTAACAACCATGCTACAAAATAGTATAAGCACTGTTCCTATTGCAATAAATCTCTTGTAAAACATACCTTTCACTTCTGTTACCTCCAATATCTTTGTGCTCAAAAAAACGTTATTTTAACATAATCCTCCAAAAAATAGACAGTGTTATCAAATTCTATATACATATAAGGCATTAGGATCGCTTTCATATAGACCATCTCATCACACCCTTTTAGGCTCACTGACACTTAGTATTCCCACACACATCCCTATTTTTAATACCCTTGTATTTTTCAAAATGATCCGTACTTTCATATTTTTTAGGATTACACTTAATAGACAATCTAAGTAATACATTTGTTCCACATTTACAAAAAATAAAAACAGTGCGCCCCGATTAAATATCGAAACACACTGGTAGCTTAGCCGTTTTTTTATTATCTACTTGACAGGGTCTGTCGGTCTCTTTTCAAAAATTACTATATTTGCACCATTTGCTAGACTCATACCAAATATGATTACACAAGTCAAATTAACCAAGTTATAATAAATCCTAGAATGCGGACAAGAAAACCATTTTATATTTTTTTGAAACTCTTTATTTTTTTATTTAAATTACGGCACATGAAATTCACATGACACTTGTGTAGTAATACTTTCTCCTTATCAAGAGGATATAATATTACAGCAGAACTTTTACATAGGTGTAGCTTTTGAATAAAGTTTGATTAAATTAACTTAATAAACCTTGATAAAAGAGCGAATAGAAAAAGCGTGTTTTGAAAAAAAGATTGATCAAAACACGCTTTTTCTATATTCAATTGAATCATCCTTTTATAAAGAAGTTTGATGATTTTTGTGAACCTTACTCAATTAAAGCGCCCGACTGTGGTAGATACATTATCCTCAATTACTGCTTGGGGTAGCGTCAGGAAAATGCGGATTTACAACGCTAAGGAAATGTCACTTATTAAAAAAGCCGATTTCCATCTCAAGGAATCGACTTTTTAGTTCATTAAGTATGAGGTTTAAAAAAATAGCCTGTATATATTTGAACGATGAATAACTTACCTATTTTCTTGTGTTTATTTGCATTACATAAAGAAAATTCAGAAAAACATAACGTATTATTTATCTGTTTATTTTTGCTTCTTTTTCAAATACTCCGCACGCAATTTTTCAAGTTGCTGCTTTTTATCAAATTTGGCAGGCGTCTGTTTTTCATGAAACTTTGCCACAGCTGCCTGACCTTTGTAATCCAATTGATATTTCCCCACTTTGTTCACCTACTTTTCTTGTCTTTAAAGAGAATCTATTCAACAAATATAATATACCTTATTTTACTGAAGTAAACCTTATTAGTCAAAGGAACTTAAAGTAAAAAGCTTGATAACAAGGGGAAAAACAATCTAAAAAGTCGCTTTCCTTAGGTAAGGGACAGCGACTTTTTGTTTAGTCTTATTCAATTAAATGGCCCGATTGTTGAAGAAAGAGATCCTCTGCAAAATAGATCTTTTTATCAAACTTTATTTTAAATCAACAATAGGTAAATTTCTTGGCCATTATTTTGCTTCACATAAAATTCTATACAAAAAAGCAACCTATAAATTTAGGCTGCTTTTTATTCCGTCTTTTATTACTTAGCTAATTCTTTCGTTCCCTGCATTACATCAACGAAAAATCCCCAGTTATTCACAACAGAAGAAATACTAATATGTTCATCTGGAGTGTGAACATTAAAGATATCTGGACCGAATGAAATAGCATCTAACTCAGGCATTTTTTGAACAAATACACTGCACTCAATTCCTGCATGTACTGCGAAGATTTCAGCATCTTTGCTGTATTTTTCTTGGTGCACTTTTTCGAATAAATTACGGATAGGCGAATTAGGATTATATGGCCACTCTGGATATTCAGACTCTTTTTCAAATGTTGCCCCTACTAATTCCGCAATATACTTAATTCCATCTACAATATGTTGTTTTAAACTACTTACAGAACTTCTCACTTCGCTTCGTAATTTAATCTCATCTTGCAGTGTTTGAATAACTCCTAAATTAGTTGAGCTTTCTACAAGACCTTTAATATCCATGCTCATACTTTGTATACCATTTGGAATTAAGAATAATGAAGAAATAAGCTGTTTTTGTGTTTCTTTAGAAAAGACTTTTCCCGCCTTTTCTTCTACTTTTGTAAGTGAAACATGAACATCCGGATCAACAGCACGTAGCTCTTCTTGTAACATACGTGTCCATAATTTTAGTTTTTCTTCTACTTGCTGTACATCTTCTGCACGTAATAAAATTGTAGCTACACTTTCACGCGGAATTGCATTTGTTTTTAAGCCGCCATGAACTTCACTCATATTAAACTGAATGTGAAGTGATAAATCACGTAAAACTCGTCCTAATACTTTATTCGCATTACCGCGTTGTTTATCAATTTCCAAACCAGAATGTCCACCTTTAAGTCCCCCAACATATAGTCGATATGTGTCCATATCTACTGACGCTTCATCCCAAATCACTGAAATCGTTTCAACTGCTTTCGCACCACCTGCGCTACTCACTAGTAATTTATGATCTTCTTCAGAATCAATATTAATAAATATTTTTCCGTCAAAATGATTTGAATCAACAGCGAATGCACCGCCCATTGTCGTTTCTTCTTCAGTTGTAATAACAACTTCTAAAGCTGGATGCGGGATGTCTGTTGAATCTAATAATGCTAATGCATATGCAACGGCAATACCATTATCAGCACCTAAGGTAGTTTCGTTTGCATATAACATATCTCCAATAATTCTTAATTCAATTGGATCTTTCTCAAAATCATGAACTGTCGCTTGGTTTTTTTCACACACCATATCAGAGTGCCCCTGAATGATAATAGCTGGAACATTCTCATAACCAGAAGTAGCTTCTTTTTTTATAATGACATTTAACGCTTCGTCTTGAATAACTTCTAAATTACGTTCCTTTGCGAAACTCACTAAGTAGTCACTAATTTCTTTTTCATTACCTGATCCTCTAGGAATCTTTGAAATTTCTGCGAAATGATAAAATACAGGGTGCTTTGTTAATTGTTCTAAAGTAGAATACATTTTTAAGCTCCTCTCCAATTGACAAAATAATATGTACGTCCTTTATTATTATACCATGATTCATTATTTTACTTTTATTTTAAGATTTCAAAAATTCATTATAACCTATTCATTCCATCCTTATATTTTTTAATTTAGTATAAATAAGCTATACTCTTACAAGATTGTAAGAGTGCTGTAATCAAAATCGATTTTTCTATTAAAAAAATAACCGTATACTTTAAATACATAATTTAAAGGAGATAATGAAAATGAAAAAAATTTTATCTGTTATTACACTAAGTTTATTATTTTGCAACTTAACTATCGGGTGCGAAAGAGCTTCTCTAAATAGAATCGGTAAGGATGTATATTACGTACAGATAAAAGGTGAAGGGTTTATTGAAAAGATAGAAGGTAGAAACTTAAGGAACTACACATTGCCGGCATATGATGAAGATGGAGTAAGAAAACAAATTACATTTAGAAGTAAAAAACAATCAAACGATCAAAAATTAAATGAAAAGGCATTTTTGTGCATTTATGTAGACCAAGAAAATAAAGATAAAAATGAAATATCATCGATTGAAGTAAAATCCTATGAAGAAATTCAAAAAGCGGATTTACCTTTAAAAGTAAAAGAAAAGTTTAATGCAAAATAAAAAATAAAGGAAAATGCTCTTATGCATTTTCCTTTATTTTTTTCACTCGAGCATATTTCGAACTATTACTATCCATAAGTTTTTCTAAACGATTTATATTTTCTGTCAATGCACCTTTCACAAGAGAGAAATCTGTATTTGATTCTTCTTTTTTAGTTTTAAAAAACGAAGATTTTTGAGCATTTACTTCTGCCATCTCTTCTCCCCCTTTTCAAAAAGATACAACCTTTTATTTATATTATATAGCAAATGCAGACAGAGTGTACACGTATCATTTTCTTTTTAATTCTTCTTCTAACTCTTCTACTTGCTGCAAAGTATCTCCTTTTATTAAAGAGAAATCTGTTGTATCTTTATTATCTTCTTTAAAAAAATCATTGTCATAATCTTTTATCACTACAATCACCTCTACGTGCTAGTGTAGGAATGATTGTCCAATTTTATACAAGCTTGTCTGAATTTGTTCTCCCTTTATGTATAGGTGAAAAGGACAGAAAAAGATTCTGTCCTTATTTACTAAAATAACTATGATGAATTGTTAAATTATATACATTTTCAAAATCTCGATCTTGAAGGTTATTTTTCTTCCCATCAATAACAATGAAAACATCACTAACTATTTTTGCTGGTATAATTCCGACATTTTCTACTTGCACCGCTTTCTGCTCATTCAATTGCTCGATGTGTCCTAATGGTACAATAATACTAAATTGAGAGCGGATACCACGAAAGTTTGTATTTAATTCCTTCACCGCTTCAAATACAACAATTTTCGCACCAATCTTTTCCCCATATGAATCTAAAAATGCGTTTAAGCTTTTTGTATATTCCTCTTCCGTATGCCATTCCATTGTCCCAAAGGCTGTTGGATTCACATTTTGAATAATTGTCGTATATATTTCTCCTCTTGCTTTTGAAGCAATTAATGACCTTTTAATTGATTGGACCGTCTTTCCAATATCGCTGAATTTTGCGCCCCATATTTCTGAAATATTTGGTGTCAAAATGAATGCAATATCAACGAAAATTACCATCGCAGTAAACATTAAAAGATTTTTCCAGAGGGTTAAATCTATTCCTTTTATCGTGAAATAAACTGTGACTGATGTTATGAACAAACCGTACCACGTTTTTCGAATTCGTTGTTTCTTCTCCTCGTACAACTCTTCATTTCTCCAATAAAAGAAAACAAGAGCAATAAAGACGATTGCTAAAATAAATAAGCCAATTCGAATGTTAGAGATCGTCAATCACATCACCCTCCATTCCAAAACTACTCACGATACCATTACATGCACAAACAGCTCTATTTATGACAAAAGACGTGGACAACCTTCTAAAGTTAGCAACATCGCATATACATTAGAAGCAGGCCACGTCTTTTATCCCGCATTAACGGGCAGTAAGACCCCCACACCTCAAAATCCAGCGAAAGCAAAGACGTTAGGTGAGGGATCAACTGCCCATAAAAGCCCGATTGGTGAAGGCTAATAATCAGTGCGGGATGAACACCCTCCACTGATTAAAGTTTCACTTTATCATGAATCTACATTGTATATGTAGACAAGCATGCGTTTCAAATTTGCATGTTAAAAAGAAATATGTTTCGGAATTTCCCCTTCAGGTACTTCTCCATCCATGCTTAAGTAATAATGACGAATCGGACGTAATTTTTCATCTAACTCATAAACAAGCGGAATGCTAGTTGGAATATTTAATGAAACCACACCATCACTTGAAAGGTTGTCTAAGTATTTCACTAGCGAACGAATTGTATTACCGTGCGATGAAATAATTACTTTCTCACCACTTTTTAATGACGGTGCAATTTCTGAATGCCAATAATCAACTACTCTTTTCTCCGTATCCTCTAAACATTCAGTCAATGGGAATTCATCTTTTTTTAACGTTTTATATCTTGGATTGTTCGCCTCATATCGAGGATCATCTTCAGTAAGTGCAGGCGGTCTCACATCTATACTTCTTCTCCAAATATGAACTTGTTCATCTCCATATTTTTTTGCAGTTTCGTCTTTATTCAATCCTTGTAGTGCACCATAGTGGCGTTCATTCAACTTCCATGAGTTATGTATAGGGACCCAAGTGAGATCCATTTCATGCAGTACAATCCATAATGTACGAATTGCTCGTTTTAGTACCGAGGTATACGCAACATCAAATGTATATCCATTCTTTTTTAATATTGTTCCTGCTTCTCTCGCTTCACTTAATCCATTCTTTGATAAATCCACATCTGTCCATCCTGTAAATCGATTTTCAAGATTCCACAAACTTTGTCCGTGACGAATGAGTACAAGTTTTATCATTATAATTCCCCTCTCGGAAATATGAATTTTAAAATTTCAATACGTACACATATAAAGTTTTTGGCAATGTGAATTTTTTATCCATAGTTGCCAAATATACAGATAAAAATTTATGATTTTTCAAACTACAAAACAAGATACTGTTTCTATCTTTTATTCTACTGGTATTTCACGCTTAGACGTCCATGCATCAAATCCTGAACGGCTATTTGCCATTTCATTCATAACTTGATGCCAATTTTCTTCACATGATTCGCCAAACTGTGAGAAAATAGCTCCCATTTGTTCTCTTTGAACATCGCTCAGTTTTTTCTCTAAGTCTGTTCCTTCTTCTGTTAAAGACAGCTGTTTCACACGACGATCATGTGCAGCTTCATTACTCTCAATAAGTCCTTTATCTAACAGTTGGCGCAACGGTCCGTGAAGAGCTTGTTTACTTATTTCTAAAAGTGATAGCAGCTCATTTACACTAAGCCCTGGAAAACGAGCGATAAAAAACAAAATTCTATGATGTACACGCTGTATACTATACTCTTTTATTATTTCATCTGGTTTTTCTGTAAAAGTTTTATATGCAAAGTAAAATAATGCTAATGCCTCATTCATTTGCTCTTCTTTATGTTGTGTCATCTACTTTCCCCCTGTATGTAAATTATACCACAACTCAATTATGAATAATTGAGTTGGTATATTGAGCCTAATTTCTTCATTCTAAAACCAACAAATTTCAACTATTATATTTTTTGAAGGTTGTTTAATTCGTAAACCATAACTTCAAATAAAGTATCCGAATTACTTTTTAAAGACTTCTTAAGGAAATTGGTTACATTCACCTGAATGCTTCTTCCAGTTAATGAACTCCATTACTAGATAAGCTGAAAAATTAAATTAGCAGTTTTATATTATATACAAACCTAAAGTTGTTATAAATACAACGGGTAGCTAAATCTATTTTAATCTTATTGAATAACGATGGTCTTTCTTCTTTAGTTATAATAATGAAACGTTCTTTAAAAACCAGTGACGTTTGTAAAACAAAAAATAAAAGGGATGATACATATTAATCTTGAATCATCCCTTTTGTTATGACGTTAATGTCACCATATTATTTTAATTATTTATCTTCAGCAAGAGTTAACTGCCAAGATACACCATACTTATCATTTAACCAGCCAAACTTTTTACTAAATGGATAGGCACCTAAAGGCATAAGTATTGCTCCATCCTGCGCTAGTTTATTAAAGACCGTTTCAATTTCTTCTTCCGTCTCACAAGTTACATAAAGAGACATAGCTGGAGTGAATGTAAAATCATGCTTTACATAACTATCAATACACATGAACTCTTGTCCATTTAGCGTAAAAGTTGCATGAATTACAGTTCCCTTTTTACCTGGTCCGTTCTCATCATAACGAGAGATACTTACAATTTCTGATTGATTAAATAGTGATGTGTAAAAATTCATCGCTTCCTCAGCTTTGCCCTCAAACATTAAAAACGTAGTGATTTTTTGATTTGTGTTACCCATTTAGAGACATCCCCTTGTTATGTATTTATGCAAAACATACATCGGACAATAAAACCGAACGTACATTCTCATAAGTGTATTGTCTATAAAAACGATGAGTTTGTCAATTATCTATGTTTTATTTCTTCTTAAATAATGCTGTCCAAAGAAATGACTCTCCAAACATATTATTTGGTTGTTCAATTTGTTTCATCTTCCTAATTTCAATCACTTCAAACTCTTTAAATATTTCCCTTAATTTTTCTTCCGAATAGGCAAGACCACCTTGTAAACTCCAACCTCTATATACGTCCCAATCCGTTATTTCTGATCCATTCCTCTCATCTAAATCGCCAGCTGCAAAACATGTTAATCCGAAATAACCACCAGATTTCAATGAGTTTTTAATTAAATCCACATAATTTATTCTTCTATGCGGTGGAATGTGATGTAAACAGCCCGAATCGTATAAAAAATCAAATTCATTTTGAGCACCTAAATTAAAAATTGAATCACAAATAAAGTGAATTTCTATTCCTTTTTCTAATGCTCTCTCTTTCGCCCAATTAATACCTTCTATAGATAAATCTACTGCTGTTACATCAAATCCCTCATTCGCTAAATAAATTGCGTTTCTTCCTGGACCACATCCAAGTTCTAATACTTTCCCTTTTGAAACACTCTCTTGTTGTATATACGAAACTAGATTCTCATCTGGAACATTTTCAAAAAACGGAACATCTTTTTCTCTATTCACATAAAATTCATTCCAAAATGGTTCTGCAGGTCTTAATAATGAATCAAGCATTTTTAATATATCTTCTTGTGTACGTAACGTTTCATTTTTCATTTATACCCCTCCATAATCAATAGTCAGAAAATTATTATATCTCTTTTTGAACTTTCAAACAAAGAAAAAACTCCTATATTCAATAGGAGTCAAAAATATTATCTCTTTAAAATCCAAGTACGGTTAACCATTTTAACAACTGCTCTTCTCGCACTTTCAAATCATCGTTTCTATACTTACCCATCTGTATTTCGCTAACAATTTCCCCGTCCACCATAAAAAGAACTCTTTCTGTTTTAGCTGCTACCTTTACGTCATGAGTAACTAGCAAAATTGTAGTTCCCATACGGTTTATATTTGCTAAAATATCCATTGCCTCTTCTGTCGCTTTTAAATTCAAAGCACCCGTTGGCTCGTCAGCAAAAATAATATTAGGTTTATTTATGAGTGCTCTACAAATAGATACCCTTTGTAATTCTCCTCCTGATGCTTCAGTTATATTATTAGTTGCAATTTGACTAATTCCCGTTTTTTTCATCAATTCAAGTGCACGTTTATTTATTATTTTCCTGCTCTCAAATTTTGCTAAATACGCAGGCAAAACTATATTATCAAAAAGATTCAAATTTCTAAGAAGATTGCTCTGTTGAAAAATAAATCCCATTTCGCTGAGTCGTAATTTTGCTAACACTTCTTCTTTCATACATGTTATTTCTTTACTATCAACTTTCACACTTCCTGATGACATTTGATCCATTCCGCTAATATTATATAGTAACGTCGATTTCCCTGAACCAGAAGGTCCCATAACCGATATAAACTCTCCCTCATAAATCTCTAAATTTATATTTTTTAACATATGGTAAGTTTTATTTCCATCCATTTCGTATTTTTTATTTAATTGTTTTACTTCTAAAATTTTTTTCAAATTACACACCTCCTACTCCCCATTTAGCTTTAAATCATTTGTTTGTTTCACTGTAAAACTACTGAAAAGTGTTGCTACGGTCACAGATATAAATAAAATAGCTGGACATATTACATAAGAAATGATCGGATTAACAACAAACTTTATGTGAGCTGCTCCCATAAATGAACCTAACCAGCTTATTAGTGTTTCTCCAAACGTAGCAGCTATAAATGTCCCTGTTAAAATACCTACTAATACTATAGAGATAGAACGAGTAACATATTGTATACGAATATCTTTGTAGGAAAAGCCGATACTTTTCATAATTAATATTTGCGAAGAATCTTTTACCAATAACATTTTAAAAAACATCGCAGTTATTAAAACCGATATCAATATAGCAATCAAAATTGCCACTTGTGTCACGAGTCTTAATTGTTTAATTGTCTCTCCTAAAGTTTGAGATAAATAATTATCCGTATCTGTTATTTTTGCAGAATTAAAATTTTGTTTATACTCCTTCACTTTTTCTTGTAGATTCACTTTGGGTTTCATATCTACATTTACTACGTACCATAATATATTTTCTTTATTATAAGAAAAACTCGCTTTAGCTGTTTTTCCTCCATTCGTTACATCTTGATATATACCACTAATAGTTAGCATTTTCTCTTTTCCTTCTACAAATAAAACGATTTCATCCCCTATATTCTTTTTTAATTCATTTGCGTTCATATAAGAGAGAGCGATCTCATTTTCATTTTTTGGTGCCATACCTTTAACATATTCTATTGGAAATTGGGCGAAATCTCCCACTTCTACATTTAAGTTTTCATGTGTACCATCAGCTTTCACCATTTTAAATGTACTCGTTACAAATGCTGCATATTTTTCTACCTCTTCATCGTTTCCGACATACGATATAACGTCATTAAACCGTTTTTCTATATTTTCAGATTGCTGTAAATCTATTCGTATATCACTCTTTCCTGTTCCCATATAATTAACAAATTGCGGTGACTGAATCGTGTACAAAAAGTTAACTGGTACAACAATCATGAACACTGCAATAATTAAAACGATACTTAATACTCGATATAACTTAAATCGTTTCACTACATCTTGTATACCAATAAATATATTTACATTTGTAATTTTAGTTTGATAGAGAGAAAAAAATCTTCTAATCTTTCTTTTTCCTAGTTTATCTCTTGATCGTAAAGCGTCTATTGCTGTAATTCTCCTGAAATTCCGCAAAATGATGCGGCAAAAAAGGCTAACGGCTAGAAATAACAATGTTGTGACTATCAATGGCACAACATAATATAAAATACTTTTATTAGCTGTCCCCATATAAAGTGCGATATTAGAGGTAAATATTTTTGTAACAAATAACGAAAGGATATATCCACATATACATCCGATAGCTGAAATAACAACATATTTTGTTACATATAGTTTTTGAATATCTTTACTTTGAATGCCTATAGCTTTCATAACACCAATTTCCCGATAATCTTCTTCCATTGAAGTCATAATCGTAAATCTAATACATAAAATCGCGATTAGCATTAATAATGCACTTATAATGATCAGCACTGCAGCTATTATTCCATCTGTTAATGAATTGAGTGTTTTAAAGAGTGAATACGTAATAGAGGGACCTTTTTGAGGTAAGTTTGATGACTGGTATAAAGTTTCAAATTCATTTATTTTATTTAAATCTGTTAGCTGGAATTCAATAAGATATTCACTTTCTCCAAAATTACCCTTTATTCTTTCGAAGTCTTCATCGCTTATTACAAATCGTTTTGAACTAACAAGTGATGGGTTCATTTGAACATCACGAACAAATGCCGAAATAGTAAATTCTAGCTCATTATTATTTTTCACAAGCCTTATTTTATCTCCAATACGCAAATTATATTTTTGCATATAATAAATTGGTACACCTATTTCCCCTTTCCTAACATCGATCAATTCATTATTTAAATCTAATAAAAAGTCAAAAATAGTATTTTGCTTAACGAAGCTAATGTCCATTACACTATTATGTTCCGCTTGATTTTTCTTCTTTATAAAAATGTTAGATCCGCCTATTTGAACCATCTCTGCTGTTTGTTGTTTTTTTACAAAAGGAGTTTGCGCTACAAATGAATCAATTGACTTTTGGTTTATTTCTCCGGCATGCATTTGTACGAAGTGCGGTGCGTTTGATGCTTTAAACAATTGATCCGTTGAGTTCAATAGATTTATAACGTTACTTGAAGCACTTGCGATTAAAAGACTTGATAACATGATAAACATAAATAGAATGGTAATTATCATTTTATTTTGAGAGAAATCTCTTTTTAACATTCTCCTAATCATATGGAGCTAGTTCCCTTCATTCCATAATATTTTCTTCGTCACTATCGCTATTATTATCATTATGAAACTAATAACTAATATAGGTAAATAAATTTTCATACTGAATCCTTCAAACATAAAACCATAAATGACTTGCCCAATTGGTGCCATACATTGAGATACCGCTGTTATAATTGCCATTACTTTTCCTAGGTTTTCATTTGGTGTTTTCTTTTGGACTACAGTAATCACATAGATGGATACAATTGTCACGATCATTGCAATTAGAATAGAGGAAAGTATAAAGAGGATAAATGGTGGATAGTATCCTAAATTAAGAATAACTGGCGTAACTGATAGTGCCATTGGTAGTACTAATAAAGCTATTAAAAGCATCCAGTAATACAATGTTTTCATCTGTAGCTTTTTCGCAAAAAAACCTATCGATAATGCACCTAAAATAGTAGCAAAATCGATCAATCCCATTCCAATTCCGTATAACGTGTCGCTACTTTCCATTGTTACTCGTATAATAATTGGAGCACCAACAACAAATAGCGGTGTAAGTATTAAATTTAGTAATGCAGCTAAAAGCATAGATTTCAAAATAAATGGTTGTTTTAAAACATATATAAATCCTTCTTTCATATCCTTTACAATTGTCGGTATTATATGACTTTCTCGTGCTCTTTTTATAAAAGGTATTTTAATAAACATTTCTAAAATCGCAGATAAAAAGAAAGCAAGACAACTTATTATTACGAGCATTTTCAAACCAATTATGCCGTACAGTATTCCTCCTAATACAGGAGCAACTATATTCGATAATGCTTGCACACCATTTACGATACCGTTCGCTTGCTCTAACTTATTCTCTGGAACTAATTGCGGAATACTCGCCATTACAACAGGTGAATACATTGCACTAACGACTGCTAGTAAAAACATAATTGTTCCAATCAATATAATAGATACAGGTCCAGTAAATAACAAAACTATAAAGCTTAATACAATCGCAGCGTTGATAAAGTCAAAAATAACCATTAAATTACGGCGATTGAAACGATCTGCTATCGCTCCGCCGAGAGGAGCTAGTAAAAACGGAATACTCGTTACCGCATATAATCCTGCGAATATATCAGCACGCCCTGTTATATCTAGCACATATAATGACAGGGCAAAACGTAAAAGTGTTGAACCTAAAATAGTAATAATTTGTCCACTCACCATTAAGTGAAAATCTTTCATCGAAGACCTTATACTAGCTGACATACTTATCACACCTTTCATTCGATTCAGACCGACTGTCGGTCGATAATATCCAAACAGAAAATTACTATTTCTGTTTGATTAAAACCTCCACCATGTAATCAAAGGCTCCCTCTTTCGCTCCAACAGATGCTTCCATCATTTTGATATAAGCTTTAGCTCTCCTCATCATTTCTTCCGGCTCCCACTGGAATAAACCCTCATCAAATATGACTTGTGCTGAAGAGAGTAATAATTCAATCGTTTCTTGTGGGTATGGAGTAGAAAATATGCCTTCAGCGATTCCTTGTTCTAAAATTTCTGCTAAAACAGGAGATAAATGAATAATTGATTGTACTATACTTTTTTGATGCATTTCCGCATTATTTGGCTGATGAAATTGTTCAATCATTTTATCTTTTACATCTCCTGATTTTGGTGATTGTTCCATTAAAACTCGAAATAACTTATCCAAAACTGGGATATTAGGGTTAGAGACAATTGCTTTCGCTTTAGCAACATCCGCTTTAATAATCCTCATAATAATTTCATCCATTACTTCTTCTTTCGACTTAAAATAATGATAAAACGTCCCCTTTGCTATACCAATCTCTTTTAAAATGTCATTTACTGTAGTTTTCGTATACCCTTTTGTAACAAACAAACGTTCAGCAGTTTCTAAAATTTCATTTCTACGCTCCCCATATTCTTTTACGATCCTCATTCATGTACTCCTTCCTACGGACCGACTGTCGGTTTATTTAAAGTATATGTTTAGTATGTGAAAAGTTTCCTGTTATCGTATATATACAACAACCTACTTTATATTTCCTTTATGAATTTTAAAATTTATTTTTAATACGGTGAATGAAATTTTAAAATTTCATTTTTGGTATCCCCCTGTAGAAAGACATTAAAGTTATTAAATTTTAAAACCGCAAACACGCATACCCCCGTCCTAAAATTAGGATGGAGGTAAAATAAAGTTGTTTAATTTTTGATTAAAAGAACTTCCCTATACGAAATTTATAATAAATTCATTTAAAATTCTAAATTGCATCCCATAATAGCGCCCGATAACGAAATAACGTCATAAATTAGAATGTTTATTCACTCCGTATTATTTAATTTTCCGTTGCCTTATTATTCCTATAACAATTGGAATAACTGTTCCGATAATTATTATTGGTAAAAATAATTTACCTAAACCCCCGCTCCAACCTAAAGCTATTGAAATTGTCTCAAATTGGATTAAAGCAAAAATAACTAAACAAACATTTTTTAATTGATTAATCATTTTTCGGCTATTTAAATAAAACTGCTTAGCATTCGATTCATTAAGTCTTTGCGGATAGTTATTAACTTCTGGAAACTTCTCTAAAGTCTGCATTAAAAGTAGTATAAATGTCCCGATTCCTGGTAGAATCAAAAGTTCCCATTTTGACCCCCAGCGATCTACAACCCCATTTGCGTTATAATGTCCCGGTACTTCCTCAGGTAATCCTCCCCAAATGGTGATCAAAAAAATTATTGATCCTAAGAAAAATGAATATCCAATGATATCCCAAATCCATTCACTTTTGGTTTTTTGGATTTTCATTCTAGGTCTTCCCCATGAATTCACTATATTTCTCCTCCCCCTTCTACGATATCTATAGTAATACATATCCTGTATTACATTTTAAATTCCGATTCATATAACCAAATCATCTCAAATTTACGATATTTTCTCAATTGATTATTATAGAATATGTCCCAATTATTAAATAACAGGACTCGTGTTTTTTAGAAAATCTCATTATCTTTCAAACGACTTCATTGTATAAAAATAAAAAAGAGCCGCAATTATTTGCGCCTCTTTTAAAATTATAACTATTTAACGGCCACGTCTTTGCTGACCTTGTTTTTCACTACTTTTCTTATTAATTGGCTTATTAAATGATCGATTGTTATCATTTCTAGAACTATTTCTTGAATCGTTTCTTGGTCCACCTTTTGAACCACTTCTTGAACCTTCACGGCTATCTCTTTGACGATATTGACCTGATTTCTTTGGAGCCGGCTTTTGTACCGGTTTTCCATTTTCATCTACATTTTTTATCATCGGTTGTTCGATTATTTCTCTTTGTATTGGTGCACCAAGCGTTTTTTCAATTTCTTCTAAATGTTTTTCATCTTTCGCTGCAACGAACGTAATTGCAAGACCTGATCCACCTGCACGTCCTGTTCGGCCAATGCGGTGAATATAACTTTCTACATCTTCAGGGATATCAAAGTTAAATACGTGCGTTACACCATCTACATCAAGTCCACGAGCTGCTACATCCGTTGCGATTAAGTACTGAATTTTTGCTTCGCGGAAACTCTTCATAACTCTTTCACGTTTCGCTTGAGGTATATCACCATGAAGTTCAGCACAATTATAACCTAGTCCTTTTAAATTATCATAAAGCTTACTTGCTCTAACCTTTGTACGACAGAAAATAACTGCTAAAAATGGCTGATCACGATCCATAACAAAACGAAGTGCATCTGGCTTTGCACGATCTGTCGTCTCAATGACACGCTGCTCAATTGTATCTACCGTTACTTCTTCACTTTGTACTTGAATCATTTGCGGCTCTTCCATATAACGTTTCGCCAATTTTTTAATATCTTTTGGCATCGTTGCTGAGAATAACATCGTTTGTTTACTATCAGGTGTCTCATCTAAAATATCTTCAATATCATATAAGAATCCGAAATAAAGCATTTGATCTGCTTCATCTAGTACAATCGTTGAAAGATTACTTAAATCAATTGTTTCACGTCGTATATGATCTAATAATCGTCCTGGTGTCGCTACAACAATATGTGTATTACCTTTTAATTTTCTCAATTGTTGTGCTACATCTTGTCCGCCATATATCGCTAGTACATTAATATCTTCTCTTTGAACAAGCATTTTTTTAATTTCAGTTGTAATTTGCAGTGCTAGTTCCCTTGTTGGTGCAACAATTAAAGCCTGAACATCACTAGACTCTGGATCGATTTTTTCTAAAATCGGTAACACGAATGCTAACGTTTTACCCGTTCCTGTTTTCGCCTGCCCAATAATATCTTTACCTGACATAATAACAGGAATTGCCTTCTCCTGAATCGGTGTTGCTTCTGTAATTCCATTTTCACGTAATGTATGATTAAAAGTTTCACTAATTCCTAATTCTAAAAAGTTTTTCAAATAGACCACTTCTTTTCCTTATTTTTCACATTAGCTTTCATTGTACCATTTGTTTCGCCAAATATGAAAAATAAAAAAATTCTTATCTTCTTTTTTTATATTCATCCTGTACTAGATGAACAAATTCTTTTTGTTTTTTCTCGGATTTTATTAATGCTTCCATATTTACAGAAGTCAAAATATACTTTTTAATTTTTCTATTACTCCAAATTAAACTTGTATAATTCGGATCTTCATGTAGATTTCGAAACCACTCTAATTCACTTAATTTTGCGATATAATGTTTTAATTTCATGTCATTTCGAGGATAAAATAAAATAACATCTGCTATTACATCAAATAATGAGCCCAAGTTATTCCCTCCTATAACTTCTTTAATGAAGATATTAACGTAATTTTAAAAATCATTGTTTCACCAATTCAAAATAAATTACACCAATATGTACATCAAGGAACTAAGTTCTACAATTTAATATGTAATACGAAAGCATTATATAACCTTCATTTTGATTTAGCATATGAGCTTATCTTTCAGAAAGATGGTTTGCAATATAAAATGAAAAAATCCTAATAGTGCATTAGAGATATTTATTATTTTTCATTATAATTTTTATAGCCTTACCATATCAATTTGGGAATTTTGTGCGTTTAGAAAACCATTTAGATACATTTAGCCATATATTGTACGCCAAGAATATAGTAGTAATAAATTTACAAATTAAGGATATAGAAAGAGTAAGGGGGCATGGTTAATTACTCATGAAGGTATAGTGCGTTAGATGAATAAATAGGCTTCATTTAGTATGTTTTCCCTTTACTGCTGTGTGCTTTGTACTGTGGCGAACCATTGACACTCACTTTTGCATCAATCATAAATCCCTGCATCTACAGAACCAGCTCCATCTTTATATTTCCAAGATGGAACATCCTAGAAACGTAGATTGTCCACTTTGAAAACAATACGTTTTCAAGGTGGACAAATAAACTGTGCTTTTCTTATCGAGTAGCAACAGATACTTCTGAAAGAAATAGACTACATCGTAATAGGGGTTATATTCACAGCTGTAATTTTACAAGTTGAAATTGCAAACCTAACGGTTGTAGTTGGATTTATAGGTAATGTCCCTAGTACTATCCCAAGTCCTGTTTGTTCCACGCTAAAATCTGCTGCAATAGAACCATTACTTGCTAAAAGACTTACTGTAGATCCGATAAACGCATCCAGTAATTGTCTAATTGGTCGTTCACGACATTCACACTCGCATCCTACATCGGTAGGTGGAAGTAATGTAATAGGTGGTCCTGGTGGTAAAAAACCTACCCCTGTTACATCAGATATATTGACCACAAAGGTTGTGGTGCCATCTGTAACTGTAACTAAAAAATCATTCACAGAAGTGATAGTAAATAGAAAGAAAAGCGGGGGCGTGTTGGGTGTGTCTGCAATAGTGCCAAGAATAACAGTTTCTCCAATAAGTTGTTGTAAAACGCTTTGCATAGGTAAAACACAGCAATCACAAAGACAACCTTCAGTTCCTCCTGTTGGACCCGTTACTCCCGTTGGACCCGTTACTCCTGTTGGACCCGTTACTCCTGTTGGACCCGTTACTCCTGTTGGACCCGTTACTCCTGTTGGACCCGTTCCCCCCGTTGGACCCGTTACTCCCGTTGGACCCGTTACTCCTGTTGGACCCGTTACTCCTGTTGGACCCGTTACTCCCGTTGGGCCTGTCCCTCCTGTTGGACCTGTGGGTAAAGTAAATGGTGGGATTGGGGGAAGTGTAGGGCCAATTAAATTTGGATTTAATGCATTAGCTTGAAGTATCCCATTTATCTTTTGTATTTCATTTTTATCAAACACATAACTACCTCCTATGAGTGTACTATACTGTAGTAATACAGTTACATATACATAAACTTCATTGATCGTAATATAATATGTTTTCCCTATACTATTGTGCACCTTAAATTGTACTGAATCTTCCATATTTAACTTCCTAAAAATTGTAAATACCTCACCTACATCTACAAAACCATCCACGTCTTTATCCTGCCAAGATCGAGCATCATAGAAACGTAGAATGTTAACTTTAGAAACAACACGCTTTCCTACAATAGAACAATCTACTGTACTTTTCTTACTAAACTTCACATAGGATGGATTGTTCTTAATCCATTGCTCTCCACCAAGGTTTAACCAACCAGGCTTTTCGCCCCATTCAGCATAAGCTAGTTGACGAATCTTAGAATAGCTTGTGTCTGGTCCTTTACGTAAATTAACGTTGTAGCCTTCAATATAAGCTATAACCATTGGTTACAGCTGTTGGTACTTCTGTTGGTTTAGGTGGCTTTCAGGTACAGAAACATCCACACTAGAATTATTGTATGCGCGTTGTACATCAGCACGGGATTGAGTTCCTGATCCCCCATGAGATTTTAAATAATCAAGTTGATCTTCATGATCTGTACCGCCAAGATATTTAATCATATCGTAGTGAATCCACAATCCTTTTCCTACAGATAACTTGTTATCTTTTAAGATTTCCGCTAAAAGTTTTACGTATTTTTCATATGAACGCTCGAGCTTTGTATTAAGAAATCAAAAGTTTTTTCTGCCTTCGTTGCAGAACGCAAATAATTCATTGAAACCTCTATCGGAAACTTATTTGCTTTCCAAAACAGATTTTCTCTTCATCCATCTCCATAATCGTATCCGCTTAACAAGCATTGTTTTATTTTGAACAGGTATTCGCTTATAAATATCGAAATATACAATAAGAAAAAACAATAAAATTGATTATTCTTTCGCTTCTTTGTCCATCCTTTTAAAAAATCTATTTTTTGGAAAAGGAGTGTTTATATGGAGAAACAGACACTTTGGAAAAAATTCAAAAAAAGCTCAGCAAACCTCGGGAAATCAAGCGTATATGAAAGTATTATTTTATACTACACAATGAGAAAAAAAGGGTTACCTACTAAAGCGAAATTCATAATATTAGCTGCTTTATCTTATTACGTATTAGCAATCGACTTCATTCCAGATATAGCTGCTATTATTGGGATCGGCTTATTAGATGATGTTTTAGCAATCGCTATAGCACATAAATTTGTAATGCGCCATGCGGACAGTGAAATTCGAGAAAAGAGCAAAGTAAAAATGGAGTCATTATTTACTTCAGCACAAGCATAATTAAACTATCTAGTCATTTACATAGCTTTTTACTTTCAAAAAAGCTAACTTTAATTATTGATAGTTCTATTTAACCTTCACCATGAGAGCATTACAGAATAAATTCTTAATTTTTCTTAGCTCTCAAACTGTAAACAAATAGGGGCCAGTACTTGTTCCTAAGTTCTGACACCCTATTATTTGTTCTTATATTTATCTGTTATACAATTCATTCAGGAAAGATTCCCGTAGAAACATCCTTATATAAAGAAAGACCATAATAGTGCAGATAGTTTATACAGTTACATGCGTCCCTTTATACAAAACTGCTATTGCAACTACTATAAGAATCATCCCCATAAAAGCAGGAGCAGCATGACCAAGTGATACATAGATTTGTCCTCCAATAATTGGACCAATCATTCTTGCCAAAGCTTGAATAGATTGGCTACCACCTTGAATCCTCCCTTGTTCACTAGAATCGACAGACTTTGAAAGCATCCCATTGAATGAAGGTCCGAAAATTGAGTCACCAAAACCAAACAGTAACATCCCAACGATTAGAAGAGGATATAGGGAAAACAAAGCAGATGCTGCAATAAAACTGTAGCCAATAATCTCCGAAACCATTCCAAGTATAGCTATTTGTTTATCACTAAGCTTGATCAAAAGCTTTGGCATTATAAAAGCTTGTGAAATGATGTCTTGAAAGCCCATAATTGAAAACATAAGTCCGATTAGTGCAGGCTTCCAGCTAAAAGTATCCATCGTAAATTGTGTGAAAATTGCTTGTAAAGATCCGTTAGGTATCCAAAGTAAAAACGCTGAGACAAGTAACCATTTTAAGTTTTTCATGGAAAGTATGTTTGCAAGTTGTACAAAAGGATTTAACCTTACAAAAGTAATCTCTTTTAACCTATTATTTTTGTCAAGACTCTCAGGCATATATTTCATCCCATATAAGACATTTAATAAAGTTATGAACGCTCCAAAATATAAAGGTACAGAATGACCAAACTTGGCAAGTAATCCCCCAAGTGTTGGTCCAATAATGGTTCCTGCACCTACCACTGCACTCACCCATCCAAAGTACTTCGTTCTCTGTTCTGGAGGAATGATATCTGCAAAATATGCGAAAATTGTACTTATACTCCCGCCTGTTATACCTTCTATTATGCGTCCAGCAAATAGTACCCATAAGGCCCCTCCTATACCAAAAACTAAGTACCCGATTGCGGAACCGAAAAGGCATATTAAAAGTAATGGACGACGGCCATATTTATCGCTCAAAGCCCCGAGTGCAGGAGCAGCAAAAAACACGCAAACCGCATAAACAGWGGTCAGTAGCGTAACAACTAGAGCCTGTTCTTCCGGACTACTTATATAAGGCTGCACTAAGAATGGCACTACAGGCATAATGATACTGAAACCTATTCCACAAAGAAATACAGAAATAAGGCCGAATATTAAAGCATGTTTATCTATGTTTTTTTCAGTTTCGCTTTCATTTTGTGATTTAAAAATAGACATTTAACTTCTCCCCTTAAAACATTTTGTTGCTTTGTCAACAAAATAATAACTCTTTTTTGTTGATTAGTCAACAAAAATACAATAATAAAAAGGTAGCCTTACTATGAACAGGCTACCTTTTTATTATTTAAATGTATCCCGCATGAACGGGAAAATAAGTTAGTTTTCGGGATTAACTACCCGTAAAAGCCCGAATGCTTCAACTTTATTATGACTTAATATGTATACCTTGTTTCTTTATTTCTGCATCCAAATGCCTACTATACTTTTCCACGAAGTTAATTATACTGTCAAATTCTTCCTCGGTTACTTGCTCAAATACAGCTTTATCCCGCTCTTGAAACTCTTTGTGCAGTTCTTCATGAATTTTATAAACTTCTTTCCCTTGTTCGGTAAGCCTAAAATAAATCTCTTTCTTATTTTCCGACTTTTGATAGCTTTCAATAAGGCCTTTTTTTATGAGCTTCTTAGTCATTCTACTTATTGCACCGCGAGTCACATAAAAAGCCTCTGCAAGTTGTGTCACGTTAGAATCTGTATTGTTTTCAATATATTCAATACAATGTACTTCAGAAGACTTAAAACCCTTCAGACCTGCTTCCATCTTATCCTTATTTAGCCAAACCATCTTATTATATAATTCCCTGAAACCGTTCATGACCTGTTCTTCCTTATTCATGGCCTATCCTCCTAACAGCTCATTCATACATTAAAACCATTATATTAAATTTCTGTTTCTGTTTCGACAATATTGATATAATTATTTGAGTTATCTATGAAAATAGACGCTTAAATAAAATAATTCACTATACGGAAAATACAGCATGTGTATTACAACTTGTACCATATAGTAGACAAAAAGCAGAGCTAAGATTAGTTTTCTTAGCTCTGCTTTCATAAAATTTATGTTTTTTAAATACTATTTCACTTCATTGGCTACAAAAAATTGCTCACAAACACTCGAAATGCGTTGCAAGTCTACGTTTCCACCAGATATAACGGCTACTACTTTTTTTCCTTTTATATATGTATCCACTTTCCCTGCAAGTAGAGCAGCAGTAGCTAATGCACCTGCACCTTCTACAACGGCTTTACCACGCTGTAATAAGTCTTTCATCGCTACTTCTAATTCACCTTCTGACACTGTTACAATATCATCTACTAATTCTTTTACAACTTCAAAAGTTAAATCACCTGGTATTTTAACTGCGCAACCATCTGCTATAGTAGGTGCCTCATAATGTTCTACGATTGTCCCTTTATCATAAGATGCCTTCATCCCATGAACATTTTCAGCTTGTACACCAATTATATTGATTGATGGATTAAAAGACTTTAATGCAACAGCAATACCAGAAATAATGCCACCTCCGCCAATTGGTACAATGACCGTATCTACATCCCACATATCATCAAGAATGTCCAAACCAATTGTACCTTGACCAGCCATTACCTCCACATCATCATATGGATGTAAGTATGTTTCACCTGTTTTCCTAATAATCTCCTCACATTTTGCCTTCGCATCATCAAAAGTTTCACCATATAAAATCACTTCTGATCCGTATCCTCTAGTTGCTTCAACTTTCGCCTTCGGTGCAGAAATCGGCATCACAATTTTACTCTTAATACCAAGTAAATGAGCAGATAAAGCAACTCCTTGCGCATGATTACCAGCGGAACAAGCAATTACGCCTCGCTCTTTTTCTTGATCTGTCAACTGTGACATTTTATTAAACGCACCACGAAATTTAAAAGAACCCGTTAATTGCATATTTTCTAATTTCAAGTGAATTTCTCCGCCTGTTTTACTAGTCAAATAAAATGATTTTACTAAAGGAGTTTTACGAGCATTTCTGTCTAAAATGTTTTGAGCTTTTTTAATGTCTGTTATATGTAATGGTAGTTTTTTAGTTATCATGCTAACACCTCTTCTAATAATTTATAATCTACTGTTTGTCTCATTTTTAAGTTTTCGTAAGTAATAATCCCTTTATACGCAACCAACTATGTTCAAAAATCATTGCTCATATATATACGCCATTCTTTAATGTACATCTGTGTAAACAATTCAACATCCTTTTCATATCACGTTCTTTGTAATGATTCAGACATGCAATTTGGATCCAGTTATTCTTTTGTAAATACGCTGATTCATAATGAACAATATATCCTTGTAACGCTAACGCATCACCTAGCGCCTTAGAAGACTGATCTTCATTTAATTGAATGGTAACTATAATTGGCACGGCATGTTCTTTAGGTGAAACAAGATTTAAACCCATATTAGTAATAGCTTGTTCAATATATGTATACGTCTCTTTTATTTTTTCAAATACCATTTCATCTTCAAATATTTTTAATGCTTCTTGCAATGCATAAATTAAATTCCATGAATGGGAGTATGGGATACTTTCATTTTCTTCGTACATACCAATGTCCATATAAGCAGGTACTGCCTCGTTTACTTTTACAATTGAAAGTAAACGAATTTCATATACGTTTTCTCCATGTTCTTGCAAGTAAAAATCTAAATTTGAAATTTTATGATCTAATGAGAATGGTCGTTTTCCTCGCAACGCAACCATACCTACTAACTTATCACCATCTAAACAAATTAAATAAGTATTTTCTTCATGAAAACGATCTATACGAACATGCTCTTTCGTTTCTTCATGTTACGGAATTTCTTCTACAAATGTTTTATAATTCAATTTATGTATACTTTCAAATTCCCAAGCTTAATCAGCAACTTTATAAATTAACCCCATGTTGTATCTCCTTTATGTATTTAATAAAAATTATAAGTGGAGATTAACTCCACTTATTAAAATTTCATTTCATTCTCGATTTACATATAAAATAAGTACAATGATAAGTGCACTTAAAATAGTCGTAACAATAGAGTAAGAATACAAAATCATGCAAACTGGTAAACAAGCGATTGTAATTAGTCCGGGCTTAGTAAATCCTTTAAAGATTAAATAAAATATAATGAAAACAGCAATAAGAGTAAGCGCTATCAAATGATCAAATGCAATTAACCCTCCAATAAATGTTGAAATGCCTTTTCCGCCCTTGCCTTTAAATAAAATTGGGTAAATATGTCCAAGTATAACAGCCAATAATGCCAGCATTACGAATGTAGCATCTTCAAAAAGGTATTTTGCTATATAAACTACAATTGCACCTTTAATCGCATCACCTATAAATGTAGCGACAAAATACCCTTTTCCATATACTCTCCCCATATTTCTTGCACCGGGATTTCCGCTTCCTTCATCACGAATATCAACGTTATGTCTCCATTTTGTTACTATATAAGCGGTCAATATGTTTCCAAACAAATAAGAAGCCACTACATAAAACAATTGCATACTATTAATCATGTAATCATTCACTTTCTACATGGGAGTACTTATACAATATTCAATAACTATGTATATTGTACTTTTTCTTGCTTTACATCCCTTTGTATATTTTAACATCATATTTTTACAAATCATACAAAAATTCTCATACTTCTATTTTATAAAATATACACCCTTCATTAAATGATATGTTCCTTTCACTGCCATTTCTGATGGTGATACGAATGTAACTTCTCCCATACTTTTCTCACAGCATTTCTTAAATTCAGCATATATTTCAGGTACTGAACACAATATACTACCACTAACTGCAATTAAAGGTGATAAATCAAACTGCATCTTGTTGTAAATATTCACCGTAATTATCGTTAATTCCTTAGCCGCTTGCAGAATAATTTTATGTGCATCATCATTCCCATTCCTCGCTTCCTCTATAATTAATGGTGCAATTGCTGCAACTTTATCTTTTGAAGAACTATATACTAGTCTTTTTATATGAGATGATGTTAAAAGTCGAAACTCGTCTTGAACCCTTAAGCTTAATGGACAAAGTCTAACTCCTTGATCAAATTGATTTGCCATTCTCTTTAAACCTTGTAACGCAATCCAATAACCGCTTCCCTCATCCCCTAAAATATGTCCCCATCCACCGCTATACTCGTACACTTCGTCTTTCTTTCCTATACAAATTGCACCTGTACCACCTATAGTTAATATTCCATTCTTACCTTTTAAAGCAGCTGCATGTGCAATCATTGCGTCATTAAAAACTTCAATTTTCGTTTCATATTTCTTTATTAATCGTAATGTTAATTCATTTGTATTCGCTCCACTTATACCCGCTAACCCTAAACAAATACAAACGCAGTGCCCATCTATTAAAGCTTTCTTGCATTGATCGATCGCCTCCATAATATGCGAAACTGCTTTTTCATAATCTATTAATATATTTCCAAACCCACTCGTACCTCTTACAACTTCGTTTCCGTCTTGATCAAATGCAATTGCTTCTGTCTTCGTGCCCCCACCATCTACTCCAATCATATACTTCATATGTTCGCCTCATTTTCATCATCTTATTGGAGGGAATGTTATATTCCCTAAAACTACAGATTGCTTTGCACCTGTTGCGCTTGGCACATTACTCGGATTACGATGATGCGTTTCGTTTGCTAAAATCGCAAAGGCGATTGCTTCTTTCGCCTCTGAAGAATAGCCTATATCTTCTTGAATGAATATCGCGCACTTTTCTTCCTTCAATCCATTTCGTATCATTTCAACAAGTGTACGATTATAACTGCCCCCACCACCTAAAATTACTTCATCGATTTCATAATACGGCAGAATAAACTCCTTATAATGATGAACAATTGAACTTGCTGTAAACATCGTGACAGTCGTCAAAAGATTTTCTTTACCATGCTTTTCAAACCGCTTCAATAATTCACTTACAAACTCTTCTCCAAACTGTTCTCTACCAGTTGATTTCGGTGGATTCATTTTCAAAAATGGATGGTTCATACAATATGTCAAAATTTCATCTACAACTACTCCTTGTTTTGCAATCCTACCATTTTGATCATATGGCAACTGAAATAATCTTTGACATACATCATCGATTACCATATTTCCTGGGCCAGTATCAAAAGCAATAACGCTCTTATCACTTAGATGACTTGGTATTACTGTAACATTACCGATCCCGCCAATATTTTGTAGTAATCTATTTTTAGTTTGATGACGATACAAAATGACCTCTGAATATGGCACAAGTGGTGCACCTTGTCCCCCTGCTGCCATATCCATCGTTCGAAAATTAGAGATAACCGAAGTGTTCGTTTCATACGCTATAACTGCTGGTTCCCCAATTTGAAATGTTGAAGAAATAATATTACCTTCTGGTGCTGGTTGATGATAAATCGTTTGTCCGTGAGAACCTATTAAATCTAATTGTTTTAGCGACAAATCAGCCTGTTTACAAACTTCCTTTACAGCATTGGCGAAACATAAACCAAGTTTGAAATTTAAACTACATATTAGTTGCACATTTGAATTCTCTATTGATAATGCATGTTGTATCTCATTTTTTATATCATTGCAAAATGGAACAGTAGTAAAATGGATGAGTTCGACCTTAGAATCTACACCGTTCCCTTGTATATGAACGAGCGCTACATCTATTCCATCTAACGATGTACCGGACATTATTCCTGCAATATACATAAAATGCATGCCCCCTATTCACTAAAAAACAATTATGTAAGTAAACAACGTACAACCTACAGAAAACAATATAAATCTAATAAACAACTGGACTTTCGATACAAATGTGCCATCAATGAAAGAAACAACGATCGTAAGCAAAACACTTGCCGCAATGCTTGTAACGATCCATATACTATGCATTTGTGGTAGATTTAGCATTCTTAATAAAGGTACTAAGAGTAAATTTGCACATATTACTCCAAACAATAATATAAATACACCTTTATAACTAAATTTTATATTCATTCCATTTCACCTCTCTCGATTTAATATGAAAGAAGTGATAGACAAAAAGTCTATCACTCAAAATAACAGTATAAAACTTAAGGGCTAACAGATTCCCCGTCACCATTCTTTTCAATTTCAAGCATATTTTTGTCATACATTTTAAAGAATGGTAGGTAAATAAGGAATGATATTGCTATATTTATAAAAACTAATACTACTGCACGCCAATCTCCACCTGTGGCTAAATACGCGCCAATTGGAGCTGGTAATGTCCACGGCGGCATAATATGTGTTGGCGTTACAAATCCCATCGCAGTTGCTGAATATGCAACAGTTGCTGTTACGAGTGGTGTAATGATAAACGGGATAATTAAAATTGGATTTAGTACAATCGGCAATCCAAAAATAACAGGTTCATTAATATTAAAGATACCAGGCACAATACAAGTTCTTGATAATGCTTTCGAATATTTTGATCGACCAAATACAATCATAGCTAATACAAGTCCTAACGTCGCACCAGAACCACCAATCCATATAAACCATTGGTATAATGGTTCTGGTGAAATGAATGGCAACTGGTTTGCTCCACTAGCAACTGCTTCACCATTTTTCCCTAAATATACTTCCCATAATGGCCTGGCAACAGTTCCAACAACCGACACACCATGGATTCCGAATGACCAAAAAAATGTAATTAAAAATACTGGAATGATTACACCGAAGTAACTATCACCAGCTTTTACTAACGGTGCCGCTAATTTATCAACTACATGATGTAAATCAATACTAAAAACGACAGTTACTAAACTCATTAAAATAATAACGAATGCAGCAGGTATAAGTGCTTCAAACGAACGTGAAACAGACGGCGGTACTTGTTCTGGCATTCTAATCATTACATTTTTCTTCTTACAAAATCTTAAAATCTCTACTGATAAAATAGATACGATCATCGTTACGAATAATCCATGCCCCCCGAGATTTGTCATCGGAAGCATAAATCCTTTTTTATCGATTAATTCAGGCGTCAATGTTAAAAGTAGTGCGCATACTGCTAACTGCGCCCCTGATAAAGCATCTAACTTATAACTTTTCGCTAAATTGTATCCTATTCCAAATGCTATATATAAAGACATAATAAACATCGTTAAACGATATGGTATTAATATACTTGTTTGATTTTTCAATGCCCAAACTGATATGAAACTATCTTTCGGTAATGGTGGAAATGCTACTATTAAAAAGAAACTCCCTACGATAATAAATGGTAACGCCGAAATAACTCCATCACGGATTGCTTGTAAATGCCTCTGTTCAGAAAGCCTTGCCATCGGTCCAGATAAGTTTTTATCAAGAAACGTGACAAACTTATTCATAACGCTTCCCCCTAACTAATTAATTCATTTACAGTTTTTAACAAAGTCGGACCACCAAGCGGCGTGTATGCTTGCGGCGGAATAATACCGCACGGAATAGATTCTTGTTCTGTAAGTTTTTTTACAGCGTCAAATCGATGTCTAACTTGAGGTGCAACCATTACAACATCCCAACCATTCTTTACTTCTTCCTCCACCTCACTTGTTCCAATAGCATGCACTTCCATGTTCATACCTTTTTTCTCTGCTTCTTTTTTTAAAGCGTTTACAACAATTGCGCTGGACATTCCTCCAGAACAAACGAATAAAACTTTCATTATTGAATCCTCCTATACTTATAAATTGTTTCCTTCAAATGAAAGAAAGTTTCACTTTACTAACAAGCATATGAAGAAATGAAACGATTTAGTTATACTGAAAGTAAATTTCACTAAAAATATTTTTCCTATTAAATTAATGTTTCAATATGCAATTTTCTCTATTGCAAGGCCAACCCCGCCTCAAATAATATATTAGATAATCATATGATAGGGAGGCGTATAAATGATTGTTAAACGTTTATTAATGATATGTTGTACCGTCATCTTTTTTATTCCTTTCTCTTTCATTTCCCCTCACTCTACTTATGCTGAAGTAAATACTACTTACAAAAAACATGAATTACGGGCTGTATGGCTAGCATCTGTTCTCAATATTGATTGGCCTTCAAAAACTGGCTTACCTATTGAAAAGCAGAAACAAGAATTTATAAGACTATTAGACGATGTAAAAAACACTGGTATGAATGCAGTCGTTGTACAAATTAAACCGACTGCTGATGCTTTCTATCCTTCAAATTACGGTCCTTGGTCTGAATACATTACGGGTACACAAGGAAAAGACCCTGGATACGACCCACTCGCATTTATGATTGAAGAAGCACATAAAAGAAATATCGAATTCCACGCATGGATTAATCCATACCGAATAACGATGAATCACACTGATATAAATCGATTATCGGATAATCACCCTGCAAAACAGCATCCCGATTGGGTTGTACCTTACGGCGGGAAGCTATATTACAACCCTGGTATTCCAGATGTGAAAAACTTTATAACGGAAAGCGCTTTAGAAATCGTAAAAAATTATGATGTTGATGCAATTCATATGGACGATTATTTTTATCCTTATAAAGTAGTTGGCGAAGAATTTCCTGATCAAAAAACATTTGAATCATATAATAATGGGAATTTTCCAACTATCGAAGATTGGCGTCGCAATAATGTAAATGAACTCGTAAAAGGTTTAAATACTGCTATAAAACAAGAAAAATCATACGTAAAATTTGGCATTAGTCCATTTGGCGTATGGCGAAATATAGCTGATGATCCAACTGGCTCTAACACAACTGCAGGTCAAAGAAACTACGATGACCTTTACGCTGACACACGTGAGTGGATACAAAAAGGATATATTGACTACATTACACCGCAAATATATTGGAATATAGGTTTTACACCTGCTGCATATGATATATTAGTAGATTGGTGGGTAAAAGAAACCAATAATAAACCCATTCACCTATACATCGGTCAGGCGGCCTATAAAATTAATAACAACTCTGTCCCTGCTTGGTCTGATCCTGAAGAATATCCAAAACAAATCGCATTAAATCGTCAATATCCTGAAATAAAAGGAAGTATGCATTTTAGCTTAAAAGATATTAATAACAATCCACTAGGAGTTAAAAACAGACTCTCAAAAGACATATATAAGCATCTTGCATTAATCCCACCTATGCCTTGGCTTGATCAAGACCCACCAAAACAACCTACTTTAAAAGGTGCTATTCCAAGAGAAGAAGGTATTGCTATAGGTATCATTGATGATAGAGAGAATGACTCTGCTTATTACGCAATTTACCGTGTAAATGGAAAAAATGAAGTGGATATAGAAAATCCAAAACATTTACTTACTACTGTAAGAAAAACAAAACTTGGAGAAATTTACGTAGATAAAACGGCTATTTCTGGAGAAACGTATACGTATGTGGTAACTGCAGTTGATCGATTGCATAATGAAAGCATTCCTTCTAGTTTTACTACCGTTAAGGCAAAATAAAATCTCAAAAAAGGCGCCTTAAAGCTGAGAAATACTTAGCTTTTAAGGCGCCTTTTTTATTTATTCTTAAACTTCTCAGTCGCTGCTCTCATCTTCACATTCAAATCATGATCAATGGAGTCGCGAATATCACGCTCTACTACTTCCAGTTCTTTTTGGAAATTTTGCAAGTAGACTTTTAACTCTTCTTCTTTTTCTGGTCGTTGTGATGGAGGTAATTGCACCACTAAAGATAACATCGCAGTTAAATCTTTCATTAAAAACGTTTCAAGTTTATGTTGTTGTTCAAACATACGCTGCTCTTGATAGTACGGCAATGCATTTAATACTGAAATTGTAATGTCATCAACCGTTCTTTGTAGTGAAGGATTAATCGAGCGTTTATATGCTTGAATTGTATTTAATGCATCTGGATATCGATCATAGAAATACAGTTTATAAAACGATAAGTCTGTCGGCTTTACAGTTTGCTGCGTTTCTTGTCTTAAGAAATCTTTCACTTTCATCGCGGCCACATCGATATCTTCATTTGTAAGCTTTTTCGTTGTTTTTGCCATTACATGCACTTTTTTCTGTTTTTCTTTCGGTAACATTGAAAATACTTGTTCTCTCGTACGTTGACCTGATGTACAGAAAAGAGTATTCAATGTATGTTGTTCTTTCTTTCCTTCCGTACGAATCCAGCGATAAAAGAGTGGATGTTGCGTAAACTCTTGTAAAAACGGTGTCGATTTGTTTGATAATTTCTCAATGGAATCGTGTGCTCTCTTATATGGTTTCGTCCATGAAAAATAAAGTTTACGTCCGAAGTATACAACTAAAACAACGACAGTAAATGCGATTAAAAGTAATGATCCTAATAGTAATAATACTCCTTGAATGAAACTCATTTTTTCACCTCCTCTAAAAGTCTGTTATTTCCTTGGACGCTGAATGAGTTTCTGCTTCATCTCATCATTAAATGTATCTAGTTCAATTACAAATTTCTTACTAGACTCAATAATACGTTCTGACGATTTCTCAGATGCTTCAATAGCGGCAAATACATTTTGGAATGATTCACGTAATTTATCCATGCTAATTGCAGGATTTTCAAGGAGTTTTGTTGTTTCTTCTGTATTTTGTTTTAATGCTTGTGAATTGCTTAATACCATTGATTCAATCGCTTCATTTGTTGCATTAACAGCATCAATTGTTTTACGTTGATTTGTTAATGCAAGCTGTATTGCAGCGGAAACCGTTACAACATTTTGCGTCATCGTAATTGCATTACGAATTGCCTCTGATAGCTTTTCATTATTTTTCTTAATGATGTCTACAGATGCGATAGATTGTAATAATACACTTTTTGCTTGTTGCATATTACGAGTACGCACAAGTATCTTTTCTAATGCATCATTTATTAACGGAATATCCCTTTGACGTTCTGGATTTTGTTTCTCAGCTTCAAGCATACCAGCAAGTTTTCTTCCTAAGTATACTTGTTTATCAAGAGCGTGAATTTTATCGTGTGATTGCTCTTTTAACATTTCAAGACCAACCGTATCCTCTTGCAAGTTATCACGGCCAATGAGAAGTGATCTTATAATCTCCTCGATTTGCTTATCTATAGATTGATATTTATGCACGTAATTTTCAAGCGGATTTTTCTTAAACACTTTAAACATAAGTTTCTTCATACCAGTTGCTTTTAATGAGTTTGGATCAAGTTCTGATACCACTTTTCGTAATTCTAACAATGTATTTGGAATTTCTTCATTCTTTCCATTCATCATCGCTGTCACTGGACGTTTTAAAGCTGATAGCGTTTGTCCTGCCGCTTGCTGCTCTTTATCCCCTAAGTCTCCAAGCTGCGACAATACTTTTGATAAATCTGTATTTTGCTCGCTATTTAACTTTTGTACATAAAGATCTGCTTCTTTATTCAGTTCTTCAAGTTCTGCATCTTTTATTACTGTATCCACTACTACTTCTACATTATTATCTTTCACAATCGATACAGGTTCTTTTTTCTCGAGTTCAGTCAACAAAATCGCTCCTTTATTTATATGTGCGAATTTATGTGCACTATATTTCATCTAATATATCGTATTTCATATACATTTTTGCTTGCTTGAAATCGATTTTTCAAGAAATACCTGCTTATGCAGTCATTCCCTGTTTCATAGTATAAGTATACCTGTTCTCGTCATTATTTTCCTCAGACTTAAGACCTAGAGAACAACATGCTGAAGACGGATTCTTCACAGCTTACCTTACTTATCACCACTGACTATTAATTTTAAATTCCATTTAGTTACCTTCTTAAATTCATACAATGCTCTATCTTTTGACATATACTATCTTTCAATGTGATAATTATATTAGGTCCACTTCTAATTATTCTTCCGCGCAACAAATGCTCCCTTTTGAAAAGCTAATAATACGGTTTCAAACGTAACGTCTTCTTCAATCATCTTTATAAATCCAGCTAATTCCCCCGCATGAGAAGTTGCATTATCAATTACAAGAAAACCTTTTGGCTCTAAAATACGTTTTATATGTTCCCACCACCACATGTATTGCGTGCGCTCTGAATCTAGGAAAATAAAATCAAATGAACGATCTACTTGCGAATCTAAAAATGCCCCAGCCTCTTGATTATGAATATCGATTCTCTGTGTAAGATTTGCCCTTTCAAAATTTCCAAGTGCCTCTCCAACCCGTTCTGAAGAAAGTTCTACAGTTATAACATTTCCATTTGTTTCTTCTACCGCATTTGCTAGCCACAATGTAGAATAGCCATTTGAAGTTCCAATTTCTAAAATTTTTTTTGCATTGCACCCCTTTACTAATACTGATAAAAACTGCCCCATTTCACGAGAAATATTTCTTAATTTTTCTTCTCTTTTTTCTTTATGTCGATCATGCTCTTCTCCATATTGTTCAAGTTGCAATAATAATGAATCTAGAGTATTCATTTTCTCCATCACCTTTCCAAGCAATATGATGAAAAAGTACATGATGCCCGTCTACTTTTCATTATATGCGAAATGCACACCTTTTTCCTGTTATACGACAAAGAATTAAAATTTTTTATAGCATATTGTTTCGTTTTTTGGTAAAGTTAATTTCTACGTGCAATTATTTAATTCACATTATTTTACAATCAGTTTTCAATTATAAGATAATCTAAACCCCATTTAAATGAATCGGTATTTCTAATTCAACTAAGCGCCCTTTTCGGACGCATTTTCTTTTGTTTATATATTTCTGTAAGAAAGGATGCTTACACATGAACGTGATTAACTTAGATGCTGCTAGAAGACGTAAACAGCATAAAAAACTAATGATAACTATACCGATTATTAAACGCATTTATGAAGAAGACGGGGAAATTAAATTCGAGGTAGCCGGCGAAAAAGATGTACCTCTTGAAATGTTAGAAAAATAAAAAAAAGACGCACTTCTAAAGAAATGCGTCTTTTTTATACTATTACATTTAAGTGCATAAGTTTTTCAGGATTAACCATCATATAAATGTTTGAAATTTTCTCATCCTCAAATATGAATGAAAGTACATACGTCACTTTATTATTTATTGTAACTATAACGCCTGGTGCACCATTTACTATTTTGAAATCAACACTATACTTTTCTGGCAATCGTTTTGCAATTCCAAAGAACAAACGTATTATTTTATCTGCAGAATAAATCGGATTAATTGCAGTTGTAACTTTACCACCACCATCTGTTTTTAATACTTCTAACATGCCTTGCGTATCCCCACACTGTAATGATGATACAAACTTTTCCACATAGGCAGCCATTTTCTTCGTACTTAATGTTGATTGCTTCGGCTTATCTAAAATACTTTTTCGTGCGCGTTGAAAGATCTTCCGGCAATTCACACTACTCTTATCAACAATTGAAGCTATTTCCTCGTAGTCATAACTGAAAACCTCTCTTAATATGAAAACAACCCTTTCTACCTCAGACAATTGTTGTAAAAGTAATAAATATGCCGTAGAAATTGATTCTTTCATTACAAATGACTCTGCTGGCTCATCAGACTCTTCCACAAATGGCTCTGGTAACCACATCCCTACATATACATTACGTTTGTGCGCTGCCGAACGTAATGTATCAATTGAACGATTTGTCGCCATTTTACACAAATATGCTTTCATATTTTCTATAGATTGAACATCCTCTATATTATTTACCGCGATAAATACGTCATGAACGATATCTTCAGCGTCCATAACACTCCCAAGGATTCTATATGCTAATGAAAATAATAATGGTTGATACGCTTCATATAATTGCTCCGTTTCCATGATGAACTGCCTCACTTTCTAATTGCTTTAAAATGTGTAACGCTGCACGTTTCCCGCTTGCTACCGCAGCATCAGCTAATATTTCATCATGCCCAGCCCAATCTCCTGCAACGTAAACACCTGGCATTTCAGGTATATTAGGGCCCGGTTTTTCAACACGGTCAATATGAGGAAAATCATGTACTACCGTTATTTTCGGTAAATATTGCTTTGCAACAACTTCTCTTTTCCAATTAGGATGTAGCAACTCCATCGTATTTTCTAACTGTTCTTGATCATCATGAAAATGATTTATCTCTAGCATAGGATTATGGTACTTAATTAAACTCACTACAATTGCTCCATCTTCACTTAATTTTGCTGCTCTTGATTGATTCGTGAAAAATATAGGTTGATCTAACCCTAATGCAAATTGATGTGTAGGATTGGTTAAGCGTCTTAAACCAATATCTAATGCAGCGACGGTAACCCGTACCGATTGTTCACTCCATCTATACAAACTTGTTCCTTCTGCACCTTTTATTATTTTACAAGCTTCTTTAGGTGGCATCGTCACGACAACYGCATCAACTTCAAATACTTCATCATCCAAACATCGAATTTTTTGTACACCTTCACAATGTTCTACTTCCAATACATGCTTACTAGCCTGAAATTGCACCCCAACATTATTCGCTATATCTCTTAATTTTGTTATTATCGTCTCCCAACCACCATCTACATAAAATACTCCTTCTTTCATAGACAGCTGTATTTGCTTTAGTACAGATGATGCTAATTGTATTGTAGGAGCAAACGTATATGTTGTTGTTCGGCATAGTGCATAAAATATATTTCGAACCATCGGATCTTTTATTTCATTTTCTGCCCATGTAGATAAACTCATTTTTTGAACTTCTCCTACATCTAATTTCCCTAAATGAATCATAAGACGAGAGAATTGTACTTTTGCAGCCCATGAAAGTAACGGTGTTGATAAAATGGAGCGAAAATCTGTTGGAATGGTAAATACATCCCCTTTCCATATTCCATGTGCTTTTGTAGATGGCATTCCACCTGGAAGATTCAAACCTAACTCATTAAAAGTTAAAAATGCTGCTCCTCCTCTGTATAAAGCATGTGCACCAAGATTCATGCAAATGCCATTTTTATTTATAGTCATCCCCCGACCACCAAAGCGACTGGATTTTTCTAATACAATAACTTTCCTTCCAGATTTCGCTAAATATATAGATGCTGTTAACCCAGCAAGCCCACCGCCAACAATTGCTACATCAAATGTATTCATAATAAAATCCCTCCTTATCGTTCTACATACAAGACGAACGATTTAGGAGGGATGTGACATAAAAATAAATTTTTATTTATCTACTTTATTTCTTTTTTGTATTCGGTCATATTGCATACGAAATAACTCAACTGCGAATGGAATATCCTCTTCACTCTTTATATAATAACTTATCCATCCTGATTCGGGTAATACATGGTGTGGTTGAACTGATCCTTGATTAATTAATTCATCTCGCTTTAGTTTCGGAAATGGTAAATCAGCTAACTTATCCCCGTGAAGATGCCCTAATTCTTTCTTGCCATAGTTTAATTCTACTCCACCAAATCGGTGTGGCTTTTCAGAAACACCTCCCCAGCTAAGCACTTCTTTTCTAATTACTTCACTAATAAAAGGCCAATTCCTTTCTATAAGGCATTAGTCTTTTCATATAACGTAACCATTAAAATATACGAAATAAATTTTAATATTTTTACTCCTAACCTAACATCAATAATTCCGACTTTCATTAGTTCGCTCTAATTTTTATCCGTATTTACATTATGAGAAATAAAAAGCACAACCTATATTATTTATAAAACAGGTGAATTTATTATGATACAGACAAATGCACATAACTAACACTAGGCACATATCCTAAAGTTGTATCCATACTTACCTATAGAAAGGCGGGTAATACAATTGACTTCTAATATCGACTACGCTTCCCCCTCAACTAATTTCACTCATGATTTAAGTAAAAGTAATTTTTTTAAGAAAGATGCCCAAAATTATATAAATGTACTTGGCATTAAACAATTAAATACTTTAGAAAATACTTCTTTATTAGATATTTATTTAAGTACAGGCAACGTTGTAGAACCACATATTCATCAAAATGCAGCTGAACTTGTTTACTGTATTTCAGGATCTGCAGTTGTTTCTTTACTTAACCCATTTACGAATCAAATATTAAACTTACCGATAAAACCAGGGCAAGTTGCCAACATTCCACAAGCGTGGTGGCATTATGAAATTGCTTCAGCAGATAATACTCATTTATTAGCTATATTCAATGCCCCAACCCCAGAAGTTATTTTTGGTTCTGATATTTTAAGATTAACTCCCGCTAATATGATGGCTCATACTTATTGCCTCAATGAACAACAATGGAAACAAGCAGTATCCCCAATTCAATCAACTACGGTAATTGGTCCCCCGGCGAACTGTAATCAAAACCGTGACATGATAAATCAGTCAACTCAGCCCCCTACTCAACAACAAAATCTATATTACCAAGATTCTTATTACTTCCCTCTATACTGGGGGTATTAATTAGTATCATTTTAATAGAACCATCATTTATCTCCTCGGAAAATACCAAGGAGATTTTTTATCGTAACAATTAATAGAGTTCATACATATAATATTTATATATTTAATTGGAGGTGATAGTACTATGAGTAATTATAACTATCGAAAAAACTACTCTAATAATAAAAATAGTAGCTCTTCAGCATCCTCTCAATCTTCGAACTCTCAATCTTCCGATTCCCAGTCACAAAGAGATTTAGCCGAGCAAGGCTATGTAAAGAAAAAAGGATGTAACTGTAATAAAAATAAATAGTTTATTACTAATTTGAGCAATGACATTTCACCGCTTATGATTAACAATTTAACCCACTAGTATATAGTTTATTTAATGGATGAATTCTGTTTTTAATAGAATTCATCTTTTTTGTTTATATGTAATTTTTCAAACCATATAACTTATTCCATAAACAATAAAGTGTAAATCATAAATTTTGATTTTTCTTATATACCAACTTAATAAAGAGTAATTTCCCAATTGGTTTATTACCTATCTTTCAAAAAAATATAGCCCCACCTAATAAAATTAGGTGGGGCTATATACAAATGCCTGTTTAAATTTCAAACAAACATTGTAACAAGTTAGACGATATTAATACCTGCACTTACAAATCCAGCAACTGCAGCTATTGGACTAGCTGCTGTTAATGAAACATATAATAGTATTTGATCCCCAGCAACTACTGGAATACTTTCAGCTACGATCCCTGATGCTGTGTCCAAAATTGCTATTGTAGTAAATGTTGGTGTTAATAATAGAGGCGCTCCCTGAACTGTAAACGTATTACTTCCTGCAGGTGCAATTAATATTTGCATCTGAATTTGTACCGGTGTTAATACCGCTAATGCAGCTGTTGCACTAAAGAAACCTGCTAATGACGTAATAGTTCCTGCACGTGGCGCTACAAATGCATAATCACCTACCCCTAACGCTAGTGTGATATCAGTTCCACCTGTTAATGCTACGCCAGGCTGACTAAAACCAAATCCAAGGAGAGTTCCTGTATTAGCTACTAATGCGTTAACTAACGCAGCTGGCGTTGTACCTGAAGCATACGGAATAATAGCTCCGCCTCCTGTTGCTCCGGTTGAACCTGTTACTCCTGTTGCTCCTGTTGCTCCCGTTGCTCCTGTTGCTCCTGTTGCTCCTGTTGCTCCTGTTGCTCCTGTTGCTCCTGTTGCTCCTGTTGCTCCTGTTGCTCCTGTTGCTCCTGTTGCTCCTGTTGCTCCTGTTGCTCCCGTTGCTCCTGTTGCTCCTGTTGCTCCTGTTGCTCCTGTTGCTCCTGTTGCTCCTGTTCCTGCCGGGCCTGTCGCTCCTGTTGCTCCTGTTGCTCCTGTTGCTCCTGTTGCTCCTGCTCCTCCTGCTCCTGTCGCTCCTGTTGCTCCTGTTGGGCCTGTTGGGCCTGTTGCTCCGCCTCCTGGAGTAGCACCAATTAGTTGTGTTAATAAGTTTAATAGAAGTTGTAAACTCGCAGGATCAATAATTAAAGAGAAGAAGAATGGTGCAAGGGCACTGTAGAATTGTTGTAATAAAGAAAGTAATTCGCTTAAGTTTGGATTAGGGGATTGTAGTACATTGATAATACTTTGAATTAGTTGTTTTAAATAATTACCCTCTGGAGATGGTGCTAATCCATTTAGTAAATTTAATAGTTGAGTAAACAAATTGAGTAAATTTAATCTGTTTGCATCACTTGGATTTGCAAAAAACGCTGCAATAGCTGAAATTAAAGAATTTAGTAAAGTGATTAATTGTCCTAATTGAGTGCTAGTAATTGGAACTGTTTGTGGATTATTACAACATTCTGGAGTGAAAACTATCGGATTGCAGTTATTATGACCAAAACAATTGTTATGTGACATTTATTTCCTCCTGACTTGTCTTATAGTTGAGTGTTTTCCTATTATAAGAACCATAAAAGTGTACAAAGAGTTATGTTATATATTCACTTAAAATAGGAAACATGAATTATAATTAAACTTTAAAACGACATTTAATTATGTTCATGACTCACATATTAATTATATGTTTTTAATAATTGACTGCTTAGATTAAACACCTAAACTTAAGAGTTTATTTTATTTTTCCACGTTTATCTATTAGGTCCAAAAGCACATTTTCATTTAAAAATTAAAACATAAATAAATCATTAGCATATATTCCACAAGTAACAACATCATTCTTTCAAATAATTAAAAATGATACCTTTACTAATATTGTGTTCCTTCTATAATCATGAAGCCGTTTCTATTATAAAAAACTTTCATACAATATAGTGGACAAGTTTTTCTATACTTCGTTCAAAAAAATAATTAAAGGAGTGAAATTTAATTGCCAATCATTCAACCATTTATCGCTTCTAGGAGATTTACATCTACACTAGGAGCTGGAACAGGAACAGGTGCTGCTTTTGCAATTGCTGCAACAGCTTGTTTAAACGATGCCGGTACTACTGCAACTGCCTTTCCGACTTTTACGTATTACAACCTCTATGTAAACGGCATAATTCAACCTAGCGTGAACTCCAGTGTCACCACAGGTCCTACTGGTGCTATTACAATTCCTGGCGGAGATGCATTAGACGGTGGAATCCCAATAACAATTGAATTTATCGTCACTTAATTTTAACTAATGTAATTTAGAACAAAAAAAGACAGATTTCTTTTTCCATTAAGAATCTGTCTTTTTTAATTAATAATAATAAATTGTAATATAATTGATGACCCTTGCGAAGGTGGTTGATTATCCAATAAAGTTAGTTTACCAGTACTAACTTCATAAAATGGTTGTGGTTGCAAAATTCCATTAATAAACAAATTTATATATGAAACCTCACTAGGTGATAATATATTCGTTGTCCCATATTGAGCTATCCCATCTGCATCTGTATATATAAGTTTCTCTCCATCTGAAAAAGTATAATATAATAAATTGGTTGTTGTTATGGGACCAATAACCCCAGGTTCTCCTGTTGGTCCTGTTAGTCCCGTTGTACCTGTTGGTCCCGTTGTACCGGTCGGGCCTGTTACACCTGTGAATCCCGTTGTGCCGGTCGGGCCCGTTACACCTGTGGATCCCGTTGTGCCAGTCAGGCCCGTTAGACCTGTGGATCCCGTTGTGCCAGTCAGGCCCGTTACACCTGTGGATCCCGTTGTGCCAGTCGGGCCTGTTACACCTGTGGATCCCGTTGTACCAGTCGGGCCTGTTACACCTGTTGGTCCCGTTAGACCGGTCGGGCCTGTTACACCTGTTGGTCCCGTTGTACCAGTCGGGCCTGTTACACCTGTTGGTCCCGTTAGACCGGTCGGGCCTGTTACACCTGTTGGTCCCGTTGTACCAGTCGGGCCTGTTACACCTGTGGATCCCGTTAGACCGGTCGGGCCTGTTACACCTGTTGGTCCCGTTGTACCTGTTGGTCCCGTTGTACCAGTCGGGCCTGTTACACCTGTGGATCCCGTTAGACCGGTCGGGCCTGTTACACCTGTTGGTCCCGTTGTACCTGTTGGTCCCGTTGGAATATAAATTGGGGGAAGAACTGGAAATGTAGGTCCAATATTTCCAGGTTCTATCATAGCTTTATTTATTGATAATTTATCATCTCGCTTCAATTTAATACCTCATTCCACATTTTTGTCTACTAATTTATATAATAATAACTCTATCATTTTAGAAAAATTCCATAACTAATCTTTTTTTCATTCTCAAATGATTTTTACATATATTAAACATTTACCTTTGCTATAACTACTACTTTTAAACTCTTCCACTCCACTTCCTAGATTTATTTTTACTCCCGCAATATCAACTTCAAATTATAATAATAATTTAATTACCAATTTATTTGCTGGTAATACAATTTCGCTTCAATTATTCGGCATATTATCCATCTTTAATTTAGTTGAAGGTGGTTCAACAGGTACCTTTCTAACAATTATACGAATCGATTAAAAAATGATTCATTCTTTTTTTAATAAACATTTTTAGATACTAAACTAGTAACTATGACGACAGTGATTATGCAACAAAAACACATTGCACTATATTCATAGTAGTAACTATCTTTACTAAATTTTCCGTATATATATTATCAATTTACACTGCGCCCATGCTGATGTTACATTAAATAAGAAGACAGTTTCTCCTTTACGAACCATCTCAATACGTATTTGAGAAATATTCTCCAATCCTATACGCGAGAGCAATACTGTGTTGACACTCAAATGAGTGTCTTTTTTTGTAAATTGTAATAAATAAAACCATCTTTTATAGATGGTTTTATCAAAACGTATCTCTTTATATTTTAAATAAAATAGCAAGTTTATGAAGCTGGATAATAAATGGTCATACTTAACCGAGTTAGCGTTCGTCCGGAATTATGATAAGAGTGCGGTCTATCCGCCTTAAAGCGAATTGAATCTCCGCTATTTAATGTATATTGACAATCATTTATTTCAATTGTCAATTCTCCCTCAAACACCGTTATAAATTCTTCGGTCCCTTCTTTATGGCCTTCCGAACTTAATTTTCCTTCCTTTTCAATTTCAACCGTATAGATTTCAAAGTTCCTATCATCTTGAAAAGGAAAAGAAGGATACACTTTATATCTCCCATTGTCTTCTGATAATACTTGAACATCGTTTCGTAAAACCACTTTCGTATCAGGCTGTGGATTATTAATTAAAGACGTAAAAGACACTTTTAAACCATTCGCAATTTTCCATATCGTTGTTAGTGTCGGGCTTGAATCTCCTCTTTCAATTTGTCCAATCATCGTTTTACTCACACCCGTTAATTGGGAAACCTTTTCTAAACTTAATTTTTCTTTCTCACGTATTGCCTTTATATTTTTCGCCAAAATAAGTTGAATTTCTTCCATAAAAAACACTCCTATACTATATACAACATAACGACCGTTATGTATAATAAAAAGCACACGTTATATTGTTCTTTTCGGTCATTATAACACACAAAAAATACTTAGGGGGTTTTGAAATGCCTTTATTTTCTTTTTTATTATTTGTTTTTATTAGTAGCTTCACACCCGGTCCTAACAATTTTTTAGCTATGACATACGCAAATCAACTTGGTTTGAAAAGGAGCATGCAATTTTGCTTTGGAGTAGCTTTCGGTTTTTTCCTCCTCACTTCTTTATGTAGTTTCTTTAATATCGTACTAATTAATATTTTACCCAAAATCGAATTACCTTTAAAAATTTTAGGAGTAGCATACATGCTATATCTAGCTATTAAAATACTCACTAGTAAAGGCAGTACAGATCCCGATGAAAAAGATAATAAAAACTTATTTACAGTGGGGATTTTTCTTCAGTTTGTTAACCCTAAAGGGATATTATTCGGACTGACTGTAGTTTCTACTTTTATTCTCCCTTACTACAATTCATATTCCAGTTTTCTACTTTTTTCATTATTTCTAGGTGTAGTCGGTTTAATGAGTACATTTAGTTGGAGCCTGTTTGGTTCAATATTCCAAAAACTTTTATTACAACATACTCAATTATTTAACATCATTATGGCTGTTTTATTGGTTTTCAGCGCTATATCAATCGTTATAAACTAGCTCTATACTCATTCCGGTTACTTATAAACTACCTTTCTATATATTTTTAAAACTTAGATTGTTTTTAATAGTAATCTATTTCATAGTTCTAATTCATTCATGGGTTGAGGTGATACTCTATATACCATTTGTGACATATCGAAACGAACTAATTCCGATATGTCACAAATGCTTAAAGTTTTTACCTAGTCAGCTCAAATCTCCCACCTATTTATTGGACTCTGCTCTATTCACTCCTTAAGGCGGGAGTTTTCTGCAAAAAAATAATAACGTATAGCTTTAATCGAAGCGGATTTTTGTTCATTTCCCACTAAATATAAGCTGAAACCAAACTGACTTGCCCCCCAACATAACAAAGCAACAAACACCGAATCAATCTTACTTCAAATTTACTCAACTTCATACCACCACCCTTATGATCAAGCCAACCTCTTTTCACCTAGTCTGCAAAAGTACGCTGTTAAAACATTCAGTGAAAGACTATTCGGATAGCAATGTTTGCAAATATAAAAAATGAGGTTTCTCTTTTCTAGAGAAACCTCACCACATCAATATTTTTGTTAAATTTTAAACTGACTCGTATACAAATCAAAGTAGAATCCTTTCTCTTCCATAAGAGATTCGTGATTTCCTCTTTCAAAAATACTACCATCTTTAATTACAAGTATTTGATCTGCTTTTTCAATCGTTTTCAGCCGATGAGCGATTACAAAACTTGTTCGCCCTCTCATTAAATTATTTAATCCAGATTGAATTTGTAATTCTGTTCTCGTATCAATATTAGATGTTGCTTCGTCGAGAATTAATATATCTGCATCTGCTAAAATCGCTCGTGCAATCGCAAGGAGTTGTTTTTGTCCTTGACTTAAATTCGAACCTTCTGAAGCAATTTTCGTTTCATATTGATTTGGTAGATGTTTTATAATAGAATGTGCTGATGCTGCTTTTGCTGCTGCAACTACTTCTTCATCACTTGCATCTAAACGTCCATATCGAATATTTTCCATAATCGTTCCTGCAAATAAATACGTATCTTGTAAAACAACCCCTATTTTACTCCGCAAAGAATTAATATCATAATCCTTTATATCTTTTTCATCAATGCTAATTTGCCCTTTTTGAATGTCATAAAAGCGAGTTAACAAATTAATAATTGTTGTTTTTCCTGATCCAGTTGGACCGACTAAAGCGATTGTCTCCCCAGGATTCGCCTTGAGACTCACATCTTTTAAAATCATGTTGTCCTGTGCGTATCCAAATGAAACTTTCTCAAGCCTAACATGTCCTTGTAAATTTTGTACAAGTACTGCATCTTTTTTATTTTGAATTTCTGGTACTTCATCCATAATTTCAAAGACACGTTCTCCTCCAGCAACTGCCGCTTGAATCGTATTCATTAAAGTTGCAAATTGACTAAGTGGCCTTGAAAATTGTCGAGAATAATTAATAAAAGCTGCAATGACACCTACTGTTGTCATTCCGTTTAATACCATTACCGATCCAGTTCCAATTACAAGCCCCATTCCTAAGTTATTAATAAAGTTCATACTTGGAAAAATAAATGCTGAAAACGTTTCAGCCTTCGTTGCTGAAATTCTTAGCTGTTCGTTAATTTTATTGAAGTTATGTACGGTTTCTTTTTCTTTTCCGTATAACGTAGTTACGTCTGCACCTGTAATGGCTTCCTCAATAAATCCATTTAATTCTCCTAAATCCTTTTGACGCTTCGCAAAGTTTTTCCCACTATAAGCAACTAGTTTTTTCGTAACGAAAAACATAATAGGTACTGTAATTAAAGTTACAATCGCTAAAATCCAATCTAATGAAAACATCGCAATTGTTACACCTATAAACGTTAACGCTGATGAAATGATTTGCACAACACTTTGTGTCAAAGCTTGATTTAAGTTATCAATATCATTTGTCACACGGCTCATTAAATCACCTTGAGAACGTACATCAAAGAATCGTAGAGAAAGTGTTTGGATTTTTCCAAAAATATCTTGTCGTATTTTTTGTATCGTCTTTAATGCAACATTAATCATTACAAATGTTTGTAACCATGTTAACAATACGGTTATCCCATATATTGCAATGAGTAGCATGCACATTCTCGCTGTCCCGCTTAAATCCTTCGGTACAATGTATTCATCAATGATGACCCCCATATAATATGGCCCAAGTAAACCTAGTAATGTCGTGATAAATACAAGAATAATAACGAACATAAGAGATGCTTTTTGATACCCCATGTAGTTCCATACTCGCATTATAGTTCCTTTAGTATTCTTTGTTTTTCCAGTTTTCGGATTGTTACGTCCACCTTTATTTCCAAATTGTCCTTGAAAATTACGCATGCTCTTCCCCTCCTTCTTGCTGCAGGCTACCACCTTGGGAAAGATAAATTTCCTGATACACTTCACAAGTTGCCAATAAATCCTCATGCGTACCATTTCCAACTAATTCACCGTTATTCAAAACGAGGATTTTATCAGCATCTATAATAGAAGATATTTTTGATGCAATTAAAAATGTCGTTGTGCCACTATATCTTGTCCTTAACGCTTCCTGTATTACAGCTTCTGACTTCGCATCAACTGCCGATGTAGAATCGTCTAATACAAGAATAGATGGCTTTCTCACTAGGGCTCTTGCAATAGATATACGTTGTTTTTGACCACCAGATAGATTGGTTGCACCTTGTGTTAAGTTATATTCATAAGAGTCTTCCAGCTTATTGATAAACTCAGTCGCACAAGCAGATGAAGATGCTAATTCCAATTCATCATAAGTTGCATCTTCTTTGCCATAACGTAAATTCTCTTCTATACTACCTGAAAAAAGAAGTGCCTTTTGTGGAACGAAGCCAATGGAAGCACGAAGTTTTTGCAAATCGTATGCTTTCACATTAACATCATCTATACATATTTCACCTTGATCAACATCGTAAAGTCGTGGCAATAGTTTCGCCAATGTAGATTTACCACTTCCGGTCGATCCAATAATCCCTATTTTTTCACCTTTACGTACAGTAAATGAAATATCTTTTAAAACATATTCATTATTTTTCGTATAACTATAGCTAACATTTTTAAACTCTACATTACCACCCACTTGTTTTGGTTCATATACGTCGCCTTCAGTTGTAATATCAACTTCAGTATGTAAGACTTGTTGTACACGATCAGCTGATGGAAAAGCACGGGCAATTTGAATAAATACCATACTAATAGACATAAGTGACATTAAAATGATATTTAAATAGTTAATAAAAGCTAAAATGGCCCCTACTTGGAGTGTACCGTTAAAAACTTTCTCGCCACCAATCCATAAAGTTGCTACAATTCCGCTATTTACAACTAGCATAATAATTGGCATCATCAATGAAATAATTTGTATTGCACGAATATTTATTTCAGTTAAACTTGTATTAACTTTCTCAAACTGTGCGATTTCATATTTTTGTCTTACATATGCTTTTATAACACGTACACCGGATAAATTTTCTTGTAGCTTTGTGTTTACTTTATCTAATGCTTCTTGTACTCGCTTAAATGAACCGCTCGATTGACCTGCAATCAATACAATTGCAACTAATAATACGGGTACCACAACAAGTAAAATTGGAAATAGGTCTCTCGCTGTTACAAAGACTATAATGATACTTCCAATAAATAATAACGGTCCACGGACAAGTACACGTAACGTCATCGTCATTGCCGATTGAATAGATGTAATATCATTTGTCACGATTGTTAATAATTTACCTGTTCCAAATGAATCACGATTTTTGCTAGAAAATGTTTCTATTTTCGCAAACACATCTTTTCGTATGTCTGTAGCGAAATTAACAGCAGCTTTTGTAGAATACATCATACAACCAAGTCCTCCAACTAAACCGATTGCTGCTGCTCCTATCATAAGAAGCCCCATTTTTATTACATAATTCAAATCCCGGTTTGCAATTCCAACATCAATAATATGTTGCATTATTGTCGGTTGAATTAAGTCCATCGCAACCTCAAGTACCATAAATAGCGGTCCAATAATAGCGAAGAACATGTATGGTTTTAAATACTGTAACAACTTGCGAAATGATTTCATACACAATCTCCTTTTTTCATGAAATTACCATCGAATAATTTATATTCCTCCTTATTTGAGCGATATAGTCTGTAATTTCTCCATTAGTCCTATTATATTAGGTAAATTAATATTTAACATTATTAAATGATAAGCATTTATGACTTCCCGGTCAATAAATGTGCTTTATCTTACGTAAATAAAAAACCACATTCTTAATAGAAAGAATGCGGTTTTTATTTATATTTGTTCAATTGTAAAATTCAATCGCGAATCATTATTTTAGATGAATTTCGGTTTGGCATAGCCAAAAACTTTTGCTAAACTAGCTTTATGGAGTTCTTTGATAACTTGATATAGAAGGTTGCAGGAAGAAAATAGCGTGCGAAAACCAAGCCATTCGGTTCCTGCGTAAAATATCAACCGTATAAAGAGAGCATCCAAGCGTTGGACATCTAGGGGTGGATCGCCCCGAAGTAACACTCATGGAGACGAAAGGTTACTTTCGTCGTGGAACTGAGAAGCTCCCACTTCTAGCTTTGCTAAGTGGTGAATAGTTCACTAGGATTATTACCTTTATCCTCCATCAAAAGCATCTATATAAACATTTAAAACTCCGTTAAAACTGGGAATTTATGTCCTTTAAAATCTAATTCTTTATTACTTCGAACCATCAAAGATTTACTAGACTGTAATTCTGTATATTGTACATCATCAATCCCTAATTGATCTGGGCAAAAATAAAATTCAATCTCTGTAAATGATTCAGAGATTTCCTCACATAGTTCATCTAAAATCGGAAGTACTGGAGCAAATACTCCATATAACTTTAGCTTTTCATTTTCTACTTCATAAACAATGATCGCATCTAGTTTCTTAGAATAATACAGTTTCTCATTCCATTTTAGGTCATACATTTTCAAATAAAATGAAGATTGATAATTTATTGTCGAAAACATATTAGAAAGTCTTTGACTATTTTCAATGATTTCATTTATTAAAATTCTATCCTCTTCATTATAAAAATCTAGCTTTCTAAGTATAGAATCTTTATTATTCTTTAAATCATACGGTATAGTCATCAGATATTCCTGCACCACTTGAAATCCAAATGATTTATATAGTTCAGGGGTCTCAGTAAACAAGAAAGCACATTCACATTGCTTATCTATTTCTTCTATCATCTTATTAAGCAATTGTGTCATTAGCCCTTGTCTACGAAAATCCGGATGTGTCATTACCGATTGAATACCCGCTGCATTTTATTTTTTCACCGTTAATTAGTAACGGGAGTGAAAATACCGCAACATTTGCAATCGCATTACCATCTTGTAAATATGAAAATGCTTTAAATGTATTATCCCAATATCCTTTCTCTGAAAAATCATGTAATGTTTGACTCGTAATCCCAAACACTTTTTCAAATAAAGGAAATAACTGCTCTCTGTTCGGTTCTTCAAATAGAATATTTGCAACCTTTTCAACATTACCCATGTTGTACCTCCATACGTCGATTCCATTAAATTATATAAGCTTATAAGACCTACCCAAAAAATAGTCCTTATAATTCAATATAATATCATAAAACATAAAAAAATCATCTAATTAATTTTATGTTTTGACTCTTTAAAACTAAGTCGAATAAACCAACATTGAGATTGTTGAATATTAATAAGTTTATTATATAAAAATAATGCTTTTTAACTAGCTTTTACTAATAGAAATGCACCATTTATAAAAATATTATTCACTTATTATTTTGTTCCTTCAAGTCGCTCCTTCGTACTAATTTCTTCGCCCCTAATACGCTTTTCAAACGTCTTTCTCCAACTAGTAGACAGTGCATTTACTTCTAAAATCCTTTTTAATCCTTCAGAGTTTTGTTTTTCTTTATGCATTATGCGATTCGCAAACGAAACTGACACACCTTTTGGATCAGGCTTCAACAATTTTAAAGTATCTACCGGTAATATCCATCCTTCTTTTAATACTCGAAAATAAAAACCTGTGTATCCTGTATCTTGAAAATATAATGGTAGCTTTGGAATATTATATTTCTTTGCTAATTTAAAACAAGGTTGTCTTGGCTGCGTTACTTGTACAATCGCTTCTCCGAGTTGAAACGTGTCACCAATACAAACATCTTCTTCACGCATTCCGCTTACTGTTATATTTTCACCGAAAGCCCCATATACAAGTTCCTGATTCAATTCTTTTTCCCAGTACGGATAGTGATCACCAGTATAAACACAAACCGCTTTATCTACCCCTCCATGATGAACTAAATCCGCCTGTCCATCTCCATTAAGCTTTAAAAATGATAAAAAAACAGGTTCCTTTACTTGCTTTTTATTTATCCCTGTTTGAATTAACTTCCCACCATACATAACCTCTTTTGGCAGTCCTATATTTAGAGATAGGACTTCATATGCTTTAGTCATTTTAATCCCTCCTCTTACTCACGACACAACTTTTCAAACTGATAGATAACTTGAGAATCCACTTCTGATAAAATGATTATAAATCCTACAAAACCATTGTTCAATTCAATTATTTATATAATAATGATAGGTATATCCTATGGTTAAACTTGAGGTGATTTCAATCGAATTACGACAATTAGAATACTTTTTAGCTGTTTCGAAAGAATTACATTTCACAAGAGCAGCCGAGAAATTAAATATTTCACAACCTTCACTAAGCCAACAAATACGTGCATTAGAACATGAAGTAGGAATGCCACTTTTTGATCGAATTGGTAAAAAAATATCTTTAACTGAAGCAGGAAAAGTTTTATTATCGCACAGTAAAACAATCTTTCACGAAGTCGAACAAGCCCGCTCTGCCATTCAAGATTTAAACGGATTACAACATGGATCCTTAACAATCGGCTCATTGTTAACCGTCGTAAATTATCTACTACCACCAGCCATTTTAAATTTCAATAATTTATATCCGAATATTGAACTTTCTGTATTAGGTCTTCGTACAGGGGAAATTCGTGAAAAATTATTACAAAATGAATTAGATATTGGCATTACATTTCTTCCAGTGCAAGATAAAGAGATTGTTTCTATCCCACTATATAAAAGTGAACTTACATTAGTCGTGCCGACCGGTCATCGATTAACTGAACATGATCATGTATCTATTGCTGAATTACAGAACTACCCTTTAATTCTTTTACCTAAAAATTTCTTTTTAACCGAACTAATTACATCTCATTGTCAAAAATTCAACTTTACACCAAAACCAATTTTAGAAATTAGTACGATGGAATCTTTAATTCAAATGGTCTCAAAAGATATGGGAATTACAGTATTACCAAAACCTTATATAGATTTTTTGCAAAGCGAACACATTCAATCTATTAAAATTGAAAACCCCACTCCAACAATAGATATAGGACTTATTTATAGAAAAGATAAATACATGTGCGCTGCTACCCGAGAATTCATTGAACAACTAAAGTTAACAGTACAATCTCTACAAAATTAAACATAAAAAGAGATTATCCTATGTAGCCGTTACACAACGCCCTATTAGAATAATCTCTTTTCATTATGAAATAAAACCGATACGTATAAACTCATATAATTTTAGTGTACCTTTTTTGAGATTGGAATATATTTTGTAAAATATGCCCCTACTAGCAACAATACAATTGAGACTAGCCAAGTAAAAATACCGCCAAAACGAAACCAATATGCAAACAAATTTAAGATTGCAATTAAAAAGCAACAAATAGAAGTTAATGCACTTTTTAATCCTTTTATCCCTGCTTTTTTTCTTTTTTGATAAGTTATATACATCGAAACGACTAAAAATAAGATAAGAACAAATGGTAACATGGCTTGTAGCAATATCAACCCCTCCTGTCTATTTTCACTCCCTTCATTTTACCATCTTATTCCTTTTTAATCTTTAGGAGTCATTTCATTTTTCTCTTCTCTCCAAAAGTCAGCATAAGTTTTATTTTTAAAGTTCACATTCACTTCGGAAAACGGAAGGCTTTCTCCGACTTTCAATGAGTACCACTCGTTTAAAAGTGGCGATCCGAAGCAAATATTCAATGTACGATCCTGTAAATCAATTAATACAGAATGCAAAGTCCCAAACCACTCTTCATAATTATGCACCGTCACCCCAATAGGATATTCTTCTTCTACCAATCCTTTTAAAGATTCCATGCTCACCTGTTCATTTCGATTTAAATGCTCATGTAAAATGTGATATCTTTTTGTAGATTGTTCTAATTTCCTATTATTTAATTTCTGAATAGGTGAACTGACTGCATGGTTTGTTGATACGGTAAAAGCTTGACTTTCCTCATTAATTGTTGTTATTGATTTATGCCCGTCAAATATTTCAATATGTGCTGCGTTTAAAGGATCCGCTACAATTATATTAATATTACTTGCTATAGGCATTTCTTTTATTAAAGATGTAGCTTCATGCGTATTTCTACATTTCTCCAATATTACTCGAATTACCGCAAAACATTGCAAACCATTTACCATCGGTTTTCTTAAACCTTCAATATTCCCTACAGGTTGACCACATGCTGAAAATGTAATAGATAACCCATGCTCATTAACTCCTTCTGTTCGGCCAAAATATTGAGTAGAAAAACCACTATGTGCATATGCACCTTCAACATGCGTCGAACAAAAACGCATATCATCTATTTTGGGTGATAAATCAAAATTTCTTAATACATATGTATGCTTTAAATCAGTTTTTTTRGGTAATACTGCACAATGACTACAACCTGCTTTTAATAGTGTCTGATAATAATACATCATATTCCTTGAAGGAATTTTCAATACTTCGCAAAAGCCTTCAATTTCTTCATTAATTCCTGGACAATATTGTTTTAGTACATTTCTAGATTCTGTCCAATGATTATCCCATATTAAATTTTCTTGCTGTATAAATTGTGGAATAAGATACGGATGTTTCTTTACGAATTCTCCTTGTTGCTTACCAATTTCATAATGATTTCCTTTTAGTGACGAAAAATACCCCTTTATTTGATACACATTAAATTCCCCCTCACATTGAATATATCCATATTATCCTAAAATTTTCTTGTTCATTCTTGATGTTTTTCGCTCTTTTCCACATACATTAACGATCCTTTTTTCTTTTCAATCAGGTCAGTTAATAACTATTTGATACCTACTCAAAACATTGTTAAAATCACTGTAAGAATAAGTGTTCGAGAAGTTATTAGGATGAGCACAGTATTTCGAAACCAGTTAAAATAATATCAAATGGAATAAACTCTACATTGAACCTGTTTATTGGCGTTCAACTAATTATGAAAACGCGAAAACTTGTATTTCAAAGGGATGCAAATGGCCATATTGTTCAGTTGAAGAAAGATTTTTTTAATCATCCATTTATTATGATAAAGGGAGTAATTGTATATGAATAAAAGCAAACCAGTTGATGAATTGACTATTGAAGACTTGAAACAAAACCCGATATGGGAATGGGCAATAGATGAAGAGGAAAATGAAGAGTGCGATGAAAAGTGGGTAAAACCAGTGGAAACTATAAATTTCACAGAAGAATTAAACGGTTCAATAGTACTGGCGAATTAATAATACATAATGATGAGAAATTCCCTATGATGTGTAGTATTGATATTGAAAATAACGAGGTATTAATTAGTTCCATTGTTTTTTATAACGAAAAAGAAAATGAGTATTTTGCTATAGAAGATGTAGTGAAAAAGGTTGAGATGCCAATCTCAATTAATATTTATCTCACAATTAATGGAGAGCCTAGATTTTTAAAATTCTCAGCAAATAAAATTGATATTTATAAAAACACTATAAAAACTAACTTAAATTAAATTCAAATTGAAGTTAGGAGAATACTCATTAAGTAAAAAATGGGAAACCATTATAATTAACGGTTTCCCATATATCCTCCTATTTTCAATGTTTATATAAATTTATACTAAATAATCCCCTTTTCCACCAATGTCTCTGCGATTTGAACTGAGTTCCAAGCCGCACCTTTTAATAAATTATCAGAAACAATCCAAAGATGGAATCCTTTTGGCGTATCCGGATCTTTGCGTATTCTACCTACAAATGTATCTCTTTTACCCTCTGCATATAATGGCGTTGGATAAATTTGTTCACTAGGATTATCTTGTAAAATAACACCTGGTGCATTCAGTAGTACTTCTTTAATTTCTGCAACGGTCGCTTCTTTTTCAAGTTCAATATAAACCGATTCAGAATGCCCCGATACAACTGGAACTCTGACGCAAGTAGCTGCCATTTTCAGATTTGGATCTTCTAAAATTTTCTTCGTCTCTTGAATCATCTTTACTTCTTCGAATGTGAAATCGTTGTCTGTAAATATATCCACTTGCGGCAAAACATTAAATGCAATTGGATAATGTTTTTTATCTTTTTTCGCTGGTAATATAGTACTCTTCACTTCTTCACCTGTAAGCATTGACTTAGCCTGTTCTTTTAATTCATGAATCGCATGAATTCCTGATCCTGATACGGCTTGATACGTTGAAACAATAATTCGTTCTATACCAAATGATTTCCGAATAGGTTGAAGAGCTGTTACCATCTGTAGTGCTGAGCAATTCGGAACTGCAATGATCCCTTTATGTTTCCTTAAAGTATGTGCATTTACTTCTGGAACGACGAGTGGTACATCGTGTGCCATTCGGTATTCACTTGTGTTGTCAATTACAATTGCACCACTAGAAACTGCATGATTTACATATTGTCTAGAAATTTCTCCTCCAGCACTAAAAAATGCAATGTCTACACCTTCAAAACTAGTTGATTTTGCCTCTTGTATTTTAATCTCCCTGCCTTTAAATTTTACTGCCTTACCAGCAGATCGTTTTGACGAGAGTAATGTAATTTCTTCTATATTAAATTTCGTTTCTCTATCTAACAATGCAATAATTTTTTGCCCTACTGCACCTGTAGCCCCAACTACAGCTACATGATAGCTCTTTTCACTCATTTTTTCTCCTCCAATTTCACTTGAATAAATTTCTCCACAACTTAATTTTAAAAGAAATTTAATGATTTGAAAAATTGAAATACATGATATAATCATTCACAAATCATGATAATAAAAGAGGTATCACTTATGGAAATGAGACATGTTAAAACATTTTGTGCCATTGTTAAATATGGCAACTTTTCTAAAGCTGCTCATGCATTAGGTTATGTGCAATCTACTGTAACAGCTCATATTAAATCATTAGAGAGCGATTTAAACATTCCTCTATTCGATCGATTAGGAAAAAAAATACTTCTTACAAAAGCAGGTCATCAATTTCATCCGTACGCATTAGAATTACTTACTATTTATGATAAAGCGCAAGAAATCCCTCAAAACAGTGACCATTTAGAAGGAACATTAACTATTACATCTAATGAATCATTGGCAGTGTATCGATTACCACAATTATTACGTACTTACAAACAGGAAAATCCGAAAGTAAATATCGTACTTGAGACAAATACCAATGGGCAAGCATTGAAAAAACTACATGAAGGAGAAACCGATGTTATCTTCATAATTGGAGAAAGTATAGAGCATAATGATTTTATTACGTGTAATTTATGTAATGAAACATTTGGATGGATTTTCCCTGCTCATTTCCCTTCAAACACTGATCCACTCCTTTTATTACAAAATACTCAATTTATATTTACTGAACAAAGCTGCGGCTATAGACCGATGGTAGATCGTTTTTTACGTCAAAGCGGGAATATTCCCGCTAAAACATTCGAAACTTCCAATGTTGAAGTCATTAAACAATCTGTGATGTGTGAGTTAGGAATTTCAATTCTCCCTTACATCGTTGTACAAGAAAGTTGTCAAAAAGAGCAACTCTGTTTTCAGCCCATCGAAACTCCAGCAGTCATTCAAAGCCACGTAATCTATCATAAATCTAGATGGATATCACCAGTTTTACAATCGTTTCTTACATTGTTAGAGAGAATAGAATAGAAAAGTAAGCGAGTAATTACAAAAATGAGTAACTGCTCTAAAAAGCAATTACTCATTTTTATTAAAACATTTGTGTTCATAACAATACAGGTGTTTCAAAATCAATATGTACCTTATTTATTAGTTTGTCCCCCACCTGCAATTAATTTACTACCTGAATATGTACCTTTTTGTATAAAAACTTGATTAATTAATTCTTTTTGCTCCTTTTCTGACATTACTCCTTTCCCTTCTCCTAAATTCCCACTTTGTAATTTCCAAATCTTGTTGTGGTCCACATCAACCTTTTCATATTTTCCTTGTTTCCATCGTTCTAAAATATCCACATATGTACTTTTTTGTGCAACATCATTACTATTTATAATTTCAAGTAAACTTTCAATACGTTCTTGTGTAATAAAGATATATCCCCATTTTTGATCTGCTTTCGCTTTTTGATGTGCCATTTCATGTAATGCTGTCTGTATGTTCTCATCTGTCCATTTGAAATTTTTATTAAAACCACTATTCGGCAATGAATAATTCCCATTTTCTAACATCTTTGCATCTTCGGCTTTTACATTACTATCAGCTAGCACTTCTACTGCCGGAGCGGCTGGTGATTCCTTTTTCGCAGCTGGTTTACTATTATTCAGATAATACAGCATACCATACGTTACACCTACCCCGATTACCGCCATACCAGCTATAATTCCTATGATTTTAAATAATGTTTTCATCTTGCTTGTTTCCTCCCAAATATCTCTGTTCTTACTACCTCATTATTTCTTATATAAAACAGTTCCTTCATTCAAAATAGTTCATCCCACCCCCTATCATATTATTTATATATATTTCCTTATATTGTATTTCTTTTTTTGTGAAATTGAAAGATTATTCTGTTAAAAAATAAAGATATTCTACAAAATTTCCCTTTATATTTATATGGAAACAAAAAAACAACGAGCGCCTTCTAAAACACTCGTTGTTTTTACTTTATGCTCGATTCTCTTTTAACCACTCCGTAATAGCATCTAACCTCGAAACATCAAAACGTCTTTCTTCACACACGTTTAAGCTGTTTAAACTTTTCACAATTTCTAATTCATTCGACTTTATACTTTTTGCTTCAATCAATTTACAGTACCCGTCTGTGACGTTATTTAAATTTTCATAATAACGCTGAAATGCTTTAGATATATGTAAATGTTTTTCAAAGTTTCTTCTTTTTTTCGTCCCATCAGACTCTTTCCGTTTTCTAAGCTCTTCATCACTTGTATATAAATAAAAATATTGATCTGGAAAACCAATTTCTTCGTTAATTATCTTTTCTTTATAAAAGTTTTCTATTAAAGATAACGGCTGATTAAATATATCAAAATGGAAACACCAATTATAACTAAGTGGCTGATAAATATCACCATCGAGTATTACTAACTCATATTGCTGCGACTTCTGCATTGCTATATTCCAGCGCTCTACTTGTTTTTCAAAATACCATGTTCTATGTTCATTTTTTGGTCTTTCAAATAATAGATTAACTTCAGGTATAATAAATGCACCGTAATTTTTTTCTAATTCACGACATGTTGTACTTTTACCAACAGCGCTCGCTCCCTCAAACGCTATAATCCCCATAGTTTCTCCCACTTTCATTAACTTAAATCTCTTTGCTTCGCATTTTTCCCCCATAACTGTCTCCATAAAACAATTGAAGCGATAGAAAGCATTATTGTTGTAATGATACTACCTTCAATACCAAATGAGCCTCCATAAAGCACTTCTGACCCATTTGTTACAGGTTTAAATAGCGGCGTTGAATATATCGTCATGCCACTAACTGCAAAACCATAGACGTTATATTGCGCCCAATTCCAAATGGAATGCCACGCGCATATCCCCCAAAGACTACTGTCTTTTAAAACGTAAAATGCTGCAAATACACCAACTAATATTATATTCGATATTGAAAGAATTGTAATACCAGGATTAAGTAAATGAAGAAAACCGAATAAAAAGGACGTCACTATAATCCCAACCCATATACGACTTCTAACAGAAATAACTGGAAACAACCAGCCTCTTACAATAATTTCTTCCGTTGCACCTTGTATTAAAAAAGCAATTAAAGATCCTACAATACCAAATATGGCGGTTGCCGTAATTTGTTGCATTTGTAGTTTTACAATCCCTGTTAATACAAGTACAATTACTGGTATTGAAATGAAGACAAATCCTATTAACGCACCTCTCAAATACTTTCTCATCCATTGCACTTTCCAAAAACCAATGGATGAAAATGACCTTTTTTCTACAAACCTAATCCATAAAAAAATAAAGAATATAGCCCCACCAAACGTTAATATCATCTCAATATTATTATAAATTGCCTTTACAAATGATGTATCCGCTTTCGGTAAAAACAGCATAAATAACATAAAAAATTCACCTAAAGTTAAAAATACAATAGCTAGTATTACAGCTAAAATAGGCTGAACTTTTCTTCTTCCTTCTTTCGCAGCTTCGATTATTTTAAATTGAGTATTTCGCAATATTCTCTCCTCCTAAACAAATAAATCACAACTGTTCTTAAATATATATATCCTTTCCCTTATACATACTTATTAATTAAAATGTTCTCATTTTAGCATAAATCCAAATTAGGCATAATATATAAATAAAAGAGATGTCTTTGTGCCTTTTGCTATAAAACCCCCTATTTTTTCTTGATTTTCCCAACACTTGCTATTTCCCACCATTTGTTGTAAGATAGTAATTAAGGTCAATTTAGCACTATATTTTCTTTGCATATTATCAAGTATCAATCAGGAATGTTTTATACTCCTTATGGATTTTTGATAATATGTGAACTTTTATTTCCAATCGAATAAGGCCGATCATATTGTAATCTTTTTAAATTTTAGGAGGCATTACCATGACATTAACAGGTAAAGTAAAATGGTTTAACAGCGAAAAAGGTTTCGGTTTCATCGAAGTTGCAGACGGTAGCGACGTATTCGTTCACTTCTCAGCTATCACTGGCGACGGCTTCAAATCTCTTGACGAAGGTCAAGAAGTTAGCTTCGAAGTTGAAGACGGTAACCGTGGACCTCAAGCTAAAAACGTTGTAAAGCTATAATTCAATCAATAAAAAGGTTGTTACCAGCTCGGTTAACAACCTTTTTAATATATAACTAAAAATTTTTACATAAAAGGAGTGGTTACATGTATCGCAATCGAAAGAACGATGTAGCAGAAGTACCACCAGAACAAACCCCTGTTTGGGAATGTGAATCAGAGGATTGTTTAGGATGGATGAGAAAGAACTTTTCATTTGAAGAAGAGCCTAAATGCCCTTTATGTAAAAGTAGTATGAAAAGCGGAGAACGTTTATTACCTAAAATAGGTTGATTTTTACAAGCCCCTCTTATTTTAAATAAGAGGGGCTTTTTTATTAATAATGAATATCCTCTACATCTGTTCGTACAATAGAATACATTAATGCATCGTGTTGTTTATTTCCTTGATGAATGTATCCACGTAACAGCCCTTCTTGTTGAAAACCTAATTTAGATAACATATTACACGAAGTTATATTTTCAGGATATGTAATAGCTCCAATTCTAAATAAGCCTAAATCTCGAAATCCATAAGTAATAATTTCTCGAGCAGCTTCAGAAGCATAACCATTCCCCCAATAACGAGGATGCAAATCATATCCAATCTCTGAGCGTTTACTCCAAAGTTGTAAATTATTTAATCCAATTGTTCCTACTAAATTATTTGTGTCTTTTAATACAATCCCCCAACGCATTGCCTTTTTCTCAAAGTAATTTTTTGAAAAAGATTCAATCATACGTGAAGCTTGTCCAAACTCAGTAAAAGAATTCATACCGTAATAACACGTTACCTCATCTAATGAGAATATTTCATATATTTTTTGACAATAAGATTGTTCTATTTCAACTAAGCGCAAGCGTTCTGTTTCTAACATAGGAAATACCATAGGATCACTCCTTTCTCTCTACTCATTTATTATAGCAGAAAAAGTATTTATAATTAGGAAAGTCCTTAATGTCCCACAAATCAAATATTTCTAGCGATGTTTATCCTATTAATAATATATAACTTCGTTCTATTTATTAATTCCCCTCTAAAAACCACCCCTAATTTATACCCTCTCATGTTAAAATATAGAAAAACAGTAAATATTTCTTACGGAGGTGCTTAAACTTTATGTATATTTTCATTGGCTTATCCCTCTTGCTCATTTTACTCATTTTTTTATTCGCAAAAAAATTCACACCAAACTCATTTATGATGACAAGTTTTAAAGGAAATAGCTTTAAGACATTTTCAGTTGGTATATTAATCGCTGCTACACTCTCTCTTTCATACGGAATGTATCACGCAGCAACATATCAACCTAGATATTTAGATATTAAATTGCAAAATCAAAATTTCACTGTTTTTGGTAATGTTGGTGAGTTTGGTTATTTCTCAGAAGAATTACTAAAAAAAGATGCAGAAGTTGAACTGTATTTTGTCTCTTGGGAAACAATACAATTAAATAATCCAGAAATAATAGTAGACTACCCTTCAGGCAAACAGGAAACATGGAAGCCTAATATAACATTAATTCCTACAAATAAATTAAAAGAAAAACATGGTATTAAAGAACTTTATCGGCTCTCACCGTATTCCTTTGAAGAATCTGGAAAAATAACATTAACTATTAAAGAGAATAAAGCCAATCATAAAAAGATTGCAATTAATGTGAAATAATTACAAATAAAATGTCCCTCCATTATGTTGGAGGGACATTTTATTTACATATGTATTCAATATTATTATTTTGACTGTTCATTCAATGTCGTAATTATTTCATTGGCAGTATTCTTTCCATTTCCAATACAAGCACCAATTCCTACACCGTAATATGAAGCACCAGCTAAGTATACATTAGGATAAAGCACGGCCAATTTTTCTTGTAATGATTGAACAGCTTGATTATGTTCTAAATGATATTTCGGCATTAAATCTTTCCAATTTGTAACTTCAATTACTTCCGGTTCACCTTTAATTCCGAGGCTCTTTTCAATATCATATAAAGCAACTCGTACTAATTCTTCTTCACTATAACTTTTGATCGTTTCATATACTGGATTAGTGCTCTTATAAAACATTCTTACTAATAGCTTTTGTTTACCAGATGTATGTTTCCACTTCCTGCTTGTCCATGTGCAAGCATCACAATGTAAATCACTGTTTTCCGTTACGATAAAACCTGTGCCGTCAGCCGGTAGTTGTTCATCTAGTATGTCAAAACCTAAGTAAATACTTATAAGCGATGAATTTTTAAATTTATTAAAATGCTCATTTAACTCATTAGACTGTAATAACGTTTGTGCGATATCATGTGGAGCTGCTAAAACGACATAATCAGCTTGTATTGTCTCATGATTTGCAAAAGAAACCTCATACCGATCCCCTTTTTTACTTATCACTGTTGTTACAGCACCTTTATTAATGACAGTCTCCGTCAGCACTTCTTCTAAGCGATTAATAATCGTAGATAGTCCACTTTTAAATGATACAAACTTTTTATTTCCTGCTGACTGAAATTGTTTTTTATTCTCTTCAAAACCTTTAATAATACTTCCATATTTATTTTTATACTCAAGTAAATATGGTAACGTAGATGCCATTGTAAGCTCATTCAATTTACCAGAGTATACACCTGAAAGCACAGGTGCAATTTGTCTTTCCACTAACTCTTTCCCTAAAAAGCTTTCTAAAAATAGAGCAAGTGATGTATCCTTTGTAAACTCCTTATTTTTCGTAATAAAATCTTTTAAAGCAACGATTTTCCCTTTTTTTGAGACTAGCGTACTGCTAAATAATGATTCAACACTCATAGGAATCCCAAATATAGTGTCAGCAGGAATTGGATGTAATATGTTATCAGAGTATATGTAAGAAATACCTGTTTCGTTATATACCATTTCATTTTCTAAATTTAAATCTTTTACAAGCGGCAAAACATCTTCATTACGAGCTACAATAGAATCTGCTCCAGATTCCATAATAAAATCATTTTCTTCCACACTGTGGATTTTACCACCTAAATACTCTTCTTTCTCAATAAGGATTAAATTTAAATCTATATTATAATCCTTATTTAATTTTTCTAAATAAAACATAGTAGAAAGTCCAGTAATACCTCCACCGATGACAACGATTGTTTTCATATTTGCTGCGCCCCTAACCGATACAATTAATAATTCCTTTATTATTATAACCAAAAATTATCATAGTCGACTAGCGACTTGCGCATTCTGTAAGAAATTAGACAATATATATGAATAAAAAAGAACTATAACATATTCAACTCACGTCATAGTTCTTTCTATTTTAAAAACATAAACCAGTTTATTAATTTGTCAATTTCTTGGCTGAGTGCTATTACTTTTTCATGTTGAAGTCCATAATTTGAGACTAGATTCAATAATTCTTCTTTTTTCAATTCAATTATTTTTTCTAACTTCACTAATTCCATGTCGTCTTTATTCGCTCCAATTTCAAAATATATGTATTTTAGTATAGCCTACTTACATAATAAGTAAAAGTAAAATACGCATGTAAAATCTTACAAATATAAAAATAATATACTATCAACAAAAAATTTGAAATTTAGCCCCTTTATACAGATCATTGACTTCATTACGTATTAATAACAAATCGGAATTTTTCTAATGTTATATCTTTATATTCCGGAGTTCTCTTTATATGATCAAAATAACTATATGAAAATTTGAACACATGTCCAAAATCCCAATCAAATTCACTATAGTCTTTTAGCCAAAATTGATTTTCCATTGGTAATACGTTAGCACGTTTAGATTCAATTAAAGGTAAATGATCTATAGGTGAATGTATATTTATTTCAGTATTCAGCATGAGCTTTTTACTAGCACGCAGTACGTATACTAGTTTTAAAAGTGGACGTATTCCTCTTTGAAATATATCTTTATATCCTAAATCATACATTATATTAATTGCGTGGGAAAAAGTAAGCATATGGCCAATTAAATCATGATGTGATTCTGCTCTATAAATAATCTTAAACTCCGATAGTTCATTTAAAATAAACTTAGATAATTGTTTTGAATTTCTTAATTCACTTTGTATCTCATCTTTTATACTTAATCGTTTTACTTCCTTCGTCGTAAAACCAATCCACGATCTACCGGGAATTGTTTTTTGAAATGATAATATAAGGTCCGTTATCCCTTCTATTGCTTGACTATCGCCCCATTTTTGTAGTTCTTTCATAGCTAATAAACTTAATGCCGCATAAATAACATTATGCCCCACCCAATGAAGTTCATCAATTGTATTTTCCAATGATTTTATTATCATTTTTTCGGCACTTTGAAAATCAATTTCTTCTTTACTATCGATGATTTCATCTAAGTTTTGCTTGTTCAGCATCATTTTTGTATGGGAATGCATATTACGAGCTATCTCTTTTTCAAGATTATTATCTTTCATGAAAAAATAACTAGCAATTGCAGCTGCCCCGTAATGTGCATGCCAAATATCATTTGTTTGTTTTTTGCATTGAGAAATAATTGAAAGGCCGCCTTTTAAAACACTTCTATCTTCCATTTTCTATCCCCCATTATAAAGCTCACTTTATACTCATCCTAAAGATGGCGTTAATACAAATAAAATGTGATTCGATTCATCACTTTTATTCAAAAATCGATGCTTCATGTTTGGTGGGATACGTACAACATCACCTTCTTCTAAAAAATATTCTTGTCCTTCTAATTCCACATACACTTCCCCTTTCATGACAACCGCAATCTCTTCCTTATCTTCATGTGAATAATGACTTTCCGTTGTGTTTGCTTTTTTATTTAAATCCATCATCAACATTTCAATACGCGCTTTCATAAAATCCGGTGTTAATACATCATATACAATGTGATTATTATTTTCCCGATATACTTTTTTTCGATCTTTTTTCTTAGAAATGAGTGAATCTGTATCAATCTCATTAATAAAAAGTGTAAATAGCGGTACATTTAATGCTTTCGCAATTAATTCCAATACATTTAAAGAAGGGTTCGCATATCCTCGTTCAATTTGACTAATTAGTGAAGTACTAATCCCTGCATAATCAGCAAATTCACGAATTGTCATCTTATTTTTCTTACGATAACTTAATACAGTTTGTCCGAGTCTATCATGTATCATTGTAAAAACTTCCTTTCGTCCATCATATTGCATGTTTCGTTGCCTTTGTGCTGACATACTAAACAAAGGAAACTAATCCTTTCCTATCGTCTCAGGGTCTTATATACTTACCTTTGTACATTATATCTCATTAAGTTTATTATAATAAACATTCTATCGGAGGGACAGAGTTTGAAATCACCTATTCTTTCATATTTCATCTTATTTTTCGGTGTATTCGCCTTATCAACTTCAGCAATTTTTGTAAAATTGGCAGATGCTCCTGCAGCAATCATTGCTTTTTATCGATTATTATTTGCTACAGTAATTCTGTTACCGTTATTACTATTTAATAAAAGGAATCGAAACGAACTAAAAACATTATCGAAAAAACAATGGGGATTCGGATTTCTATCCGGGCTATTTTTAGCTGCACATTATGTACTATGGTTTGAATCCTTACAATATACTTCCGTAGCAAGTTCTACAGTTATCGTAACGTTACAACCTTTATTTTCAATGATTGGTGGTTACTTTTTATTTAAAGAGAGATTTACGAAAGGAGCGGTTATCGGTTGCCTCATTGCCATTTCAGGAAGTATCGTCATTGGTTGGCAAGATTTCCAAATTAGTGGCGACGCTTTATACGGAGATATTTTAGCATTTATGGCGGCCGGAATTGTTACAGCTTACTTTTTCATTAGTCAACACATTCGTAAAGATTTATCCCTTATACCATATTCGATAATTAGTTATGGAAGTAGTGCATGCTTTCTCGGTATATTTGCTTGTATGCAGCAACAATCTTTCATTCATTATGCTACACAAACTTGGTTGTCCTTTATTGGATTAGCTTTCATTGCAACGATTTTAGGACAAACGATATTCAATTGGTTATTAAAATGGATGAGTGCTACTGTTATTTCGATGAGTATTTTAGGTGAAACAATTGGTACTTGTATTCTAGCCTATTTTATTTTGAGTGAAATCATTACTTTACAACAAGCACTAGGAATTTCAATTATTTTCATTGGATTAGCATTATTTTTATTACAACCGAAACTACCGAATCGCAAATAACAATTAAAAAAGCATGACATTAATTTGTCATGCTTTTACATATTAATTATGTACAATTAAACCATCAGGTCTAAAACGACTCATCATAATTTCATTTATAAACTTTCCGTGAGCCTTCAAATTCCCTACCTTTACCCCTTCTACTACAAACCCGAATTTTTCATATAGATCTTTTGCTTTCGGATTCGTTTCTAAAACACCAAGTTCTACTCTCTCTAACATTAACCAATTATCAGCTAAATCAAGCATTTTTGTAAGAAGTGCTTTTCCAATTCCTTTATTGTGATACTCACTATCTACTCCGATGAATAAATCACCCGAGTGAGATCTTCGCCCTGGACTTTGGGTTAAACCGACAAATCCAACAACTTCTCCATCATATTCTGCTACAAATTCAAATTGATTCTGTGCTAAATTTCGAATTCTATTCTCCATTGCATCTACACGCATACTAGGTAAGAAAACCATATAAGGTAAAACATCATCTTGTATGCATATACGATGAATTGCTCTAGCATCTTGTATTTCTACTGCTCTAACGTTAATCTCCATCTTTCTCCCCTCCATTCAAATATTCATATTCTAATATCCCATATTAAAATCCTGCCAACCCTTATTTCTTTGTGTTATTTTTATATAATTATTTCGATATAATATTCGCTTTTTGAACATCATCTCTTAATTCCCTCTCGTTCAAAATGAAAAAATCACTTAGAATATGCTAAGTGATTTTTTATTTAATTTTTCACCCTATTATACAACTCAAGCAGTTCTTCTACTGAAATACCATTTATTTTCATACCGGTAATATCACAATTTTCTATTTCAATATTTTTCAGATTACTACTACGTATTGTAGTACTTTCCAAATCACATCTATCAAATGAAATAGGATCTTTATCCTCTCTAAGGCTTGTATCTCTAAATTGAACTCCACCTAAAGTCACAAAATTAAATTTACTGCCAGAAATATTTAAATCTGCATATGAGGACCTTCTAAAATTTATATTTCTAAACTTTGATTGACTTACATTACAATTACTCATATTCATATGCATTATATTACTACCAACAAATGCACCATTTTTTAAATTTACTTGATAATATTCTGTATTAACCAAATTACAGTTTTCGTATTGACCATTTTTCATATCTTTATTTTTAATTAGGTTCTCTCCAACTGCATCTACATTTTTTCTTTTTACATAGCAATACTCATCTTCAGATTTAAAAATTATTTCATAGCCCATTTTTTTATAAAAATGATGATTACTAATTTGTCTACTAGATGTTTCAAGATCCCAAATCCTTATGTTCGGAAATTTTTCTTCTATTAACTTAATAACCCGCGATCCAATTCCTTTTCCTTGAAGAAAAGGCTCTACAAAAATACGATCAATCCTTCCGTACGATTTACCAGAGATCGTAACTATAATTCCCCCGATTACTTTTTCATCCATTATCACTTTGTAAGTATCCAATTCTTCAATTGAATATTTCATCATTTCAACTGAAGAATATCCTGGCGGTTGAATGTTATAATCAATTACATCACCTTGGCCGTATAACCATCGCTTTGCTTCTTCATCAAATGTTCTTTTCATTATTTCTGTTAACTTTTCAGCATCTAAAATTGTAGCTTTTTCTATAGATATTATTGTCATTTTTGTTTTCCCCTTCATTGTTATAAACCGATAACTTTTGTGAACGATATAGTTATTAATTTACTTTTGTCTTTAATATTTTTCCCATTATTACATATGGGGCATCACTTTTACTTGGGTGAAATGGCTCTAATACATCCACCCAATCCAATCTTTTATATAAAGAACGCGCTTTTTCATTGTTTATTTGTGTTGTTAAAATACTCGTTCTATTTGAAATCCCTTCTAATAATTCATTATGTAATTTCATTCCAAGACCTTCATTTCGATATTGTGGGTGAACTGCTAACTCTACAAATTCAAAACAATCTTGTAACCATTCGTCTGCTTGTTCTAGATTTAACGCTTCTCTCATTAATTGATTATAGTACTGCCCTTCTAATGAGCGATAACCATAAGTAAAACCAACTACCTCATTTTCATCATTTATTGCTACTATACCTTTAAAATCTGCATATTCTATATGTCTTTTTATTCTCTCAATCATTTCAGTAAAAATTGTTTTTTCAAATGCTTTACAATACAATTTTGCCATATTATTAATTAGGATTTCATCTTTTTCAATACGTATGAATTTCACTTTACCTTCCCTCTATTAAAACATTTGAACCCTTAAATAATTATAAAATAAAGAAATTTAGAACTAATCACTCTATTTACTATTAAACTACAAATCAACCTATATTTTCCACTGTTACTTAGTATGAATGAATAAAAAGAAGAGAACATGTAATATACATATGTTCTCTTCTTTTTATTTTAACGCTTATTCATTTTCAATTTTATATAATTAAAAATTAGATATTACTTAAGCCACTCGTTACAAGTATTAGCTAGCTCCTGTAAATCCTCTATAAATCGACTCGCATGATATCCATCACAAACCGCATGATGTACTTGCAATGAAACAGGTAGCATAACCCTGCTTCCATCATTGAAATATTTCCCACAAGTAATAATTGGTAATAAAAAATCACCATCATTATTAATATTTAAATTAAATCCTGTAAAACTAGTCCAAGGTATACCAGAAATCGGAAAAATATTTGGCGGAATATTTTCTTTCGTGAAGAAACCATGAACATTAGCATAACATCTCATATCCTCTTCATAGTTTTTATAGAAAATGTGGAAATCGCTAGAATAATCCGTCCATATACTTGAAAAAGATTTATCATCTTTATGAAAGATTGTATAACTAGGTATCATTTCCTCCCAATACCCTAAAACTCCTTCATCATTAAAACATGTTCGAAATTCTGTATGTTTATTTATCACTCTAGAAATTACATAAATAAAAGTCGGATAAAATTTAATTTCCTTTTGATGTATTTCCTCTAGCATCATCGTAATATCAACATTCGCTGTCATACTAAACGAACACTTTAATTTTAAATAATGTTCAAAATACTGCTCTCTATTCCAATTTTCTCTGTCAATTACATGAAACTTCATTTTAATAGCCTCCTAAAATTTTATTTTTATTTTAGAAGGCTAACTTTCTTGTTTTCACCACACTTGTTTACTCCTTACAGTTTAAATTTAATACTAAGCTTTTTATTTAACTATATAACATCTGCAGAAATTTGTTCACATATTTCTGGAAATCCATCCACATACTATTAATAAAGTGAAACTTTAATCAGTGGGGGGCACTTCATCCCCCACTGATTATTAGTTGAACCAATCGGGCTTTTACGGGCAGTTGATCCCCCACCTAACTTCTTTGTTTTCGCCGAATTTTGAGGTGGAGGTCTTACTGCCCGTTAATGCGGGATAAATCAAATGACGTTTGGAGGATTCAAACATGAATGACAAAAATGTAAATAAAAAAGAAAATGTTATCGAAAACACTACATCTATTCAAAATAATAATACTGCAAATCTTAATATCGAAGAACAAGCAATGAACGGCTTATATGGAATGCCCGAAACAACCATTGAAGATGCTGATCACGTTGTAACTGATGATTTGACTTCAAAAAATTAATGAACTACATAGAAAAGAGCCAAGGAAAATATCCTTGGCTCTTCTCTATTATATATCCAATTTTTTTACTTCTTCTCTCTTTTTAGAAAGTTTCCCTGGCCAAAAAGCAAAGCGGCCTAAAACGACTGTGATTGCTGGTACAAGTAATGGTCTTACAATAAATGTATCTAGCAATACACCGATTGCTGTCACAATACCGAATTGAACTAAAACTTGAATTGGCAATGTACCTAATACTGCAAATGTTCCTGCTAAAATTAAACCTGCGGATGTAATTACACTACCTGTTTGTATAACACCATTTTTAACTGATTCTAAATGATTTTGTTTCTTTTTATTCTTCCATATTTCAGAAACCATAAAGATATTATAATCCTCTCCTAAAGCAACTAAAAATACGAATGCATATAACGGTATCGCACCTTGTATCGCGGGAGCTCCCATACCGAAATGCAGTAAAATCCAGCCTGCTCCTAATGCAGAGAAGAAAGATAAAACGACAGTTACAATTAAGTAAATCATCGCAACGATTGAACGTAAATACACGAGTAAAAGTAAAGCGATGATACTAATCATAACCGGAATAATAACCGCTTCATCCCGTTCAGTAATTTGCTTTGTATCATATAAGGAAGCTGTTTCTCCGCCAATCCATAAATGATTCTCAGCTTTACTAATTCCTTCATCTTTTAATACCTTTTCTACACTATTTTTCAATTCAGGGATTTGATCTAACGCTTCAATTGAGTATGGGTTTTCCGCTAAAGAAACTTCATACATTTGCAATTGATTATTTTCTTTTCCCTTCATTGGCTCTTTCACTTTATTAACAAAAGATAATTTCTCTATTTCTTGTTTAATAGGTAAATCTTTTCCGTTTGAATCAACTACAATCTTTACCGGTGCTAATTCTCCAGCTGAAAAATGATCAGTAATTAATGTAAACCCTTCACGTGATGGCATATCTTTCGGGAATGATTCTAATAAATCGTACGTGTATTGAATACGTGGTACAAATGAAGCCAATCCTCCTAATAAAAATACAGTTAGCATAATAATTGTCCACGGTTTACGTACAACAATATCCCCAAGTTTTTTACTAAAGAACCCTTTAGTATTTTTTACTTTTACTACTTTCTTTTTCTTTCTTGCAAACTCTTCATTCATTTCAGCTGTTCTCGGTATGAACGGGAAAAATGCAACTCTACCGAAAATTAATAATAATGCTGGAAGAATCGTTAAAGCAGCGATTCCCATAATGAAAACAGCCACACTAAATGGAACTGCGAATCGATGAAAAGCTCCATAATGAGCAAGTAATAACGTTCCTAACCCTAGTACTACAGTAAGTGCACTCATTATAATTGCTCCACCTGATGCTTTTATCGCAAGTTGCAATGCTTTATACTTACTTTCTTCTTCTAGCAAGTACTCTTTATATCTTGAAATAAGAAATAAACAATAGTCTGTTCCTGCTCCAAACAGTAAGACAGTCATAATCGATATAGCCTGTGCATCTACTTTAATCCATCCATTGTCTGCTAAAAAGCCCAGTGTCGGACTGATAATTCCGTATGCAAAACCAACAACGAGTAAAGGTAAAATTGCTAAAATTGGTGAACGGTACAGTAAAATTAATAAAACCAATACTAGTAGTACAGTAGCAACTAATAATTTCACATCAGCTTGACTAAATAAACTTACCGCATCCGTTTGAATACCTACAGGTCCAGATAATCGAACATGTAAACCAGAGTCGGTAATTTTTTGTTTGAATGGATCTTCATCCACTTTACTATTCACTATTTTTCGTAACTCTTCTAAATTACCTTTTAATATATCCGTTCCAGCAGATTTATTAAAAAATATTGGTGTGACAAATGATGTACCATCTTTTGATGCACTTTTTGATAATACTTGCTCTGGAATTGTATCAAATGGTGGTAACAATGATTGTTCTTTTAAAGGGTCCGTTTTTAACTCTTTATAAACGTCCTGTATTAATTTGTAGTCTTTTGACTCTAATCCACCATCCCGATGCCATACAACTAACAACGGGTTTCCTGTATTATTAGGAAATTCTTTTTTCATAAGTGCTTCAGCTTGCTGTGACATAGCTGTTTCAGGTAAATTTTTCGGATTCGGTTCTTTCGTACTGTTTACTTGTGGTAACGTAAATGAAAGTACTAATGTAATAAGAATCCATACCGATAAAGTTATCCATTGCGTATTCTTCCCTGCTACAAGCCTCCCTAACATATGTAACGGGTGCTTTTTCATAAAACCCCACCTTCCTTTTTTCCTCCAATATTAATTATATATACTGGTCGGTTAATTAATCAAGAATGATTAAAAAATTATGTTATAATTATCTCAATAATAAATGTCAGGAGCGAATGTATTTGGATCAAAAACAACGTCCTCTCGGAAGGCCTCGTCAAAATAAAAATACAAAGTCTACAAAAGAAATCATTTTAGAAGTTGCAACTAGGTTATTTCTCACTCAAAATTATCAAGTTGTTTCAATGGATGAGGTCGCGAAAGAATGTGGAGTTACAAAAGCAACTGTCTACTATTACTATTCAACAAAAGCTGATCTATTTACCGCTACTATGATTCAAATGATGGTGCGCATAAGAGAAAATATGGATCAAATACTCTCTACGAATAGAACCTTAGAAGAAAGATTATTGAACTTTGCTACAGTATACTTACACGCAACGATGGATATTGATATGAATAATTTTATGAAAGATGCAAAACTCTCTTTATCTGAAGAGCAATTAAAGGAATTAAAAAATGCCGAGGATAACATGTATGAAGTGTTGGAAAAAGCGCTAGATAACGCAATTCTCCTTGGAGAAATTCCTAAAGGAAATCCTAAATTTGCTGCCCATGCTTTCGTCGCTTTATTATCAATCGGGAATTTTAAAGATGAGAATCACAATCCTACTCTTGCAAATATAGATGAATTAGCAAAAGAAATCGTTTCGTTTTATTGGAATGGGTTAAGTCATCAAAATTAAATTGATTATATTTAATAAAGAGCACATTTGAAATTCCTTCAAACATGCTCTTTATTAATTTAAGGGTTTTATTTATATACTAGCAATTAGATTATACTTTAGCACCGATTAACCAAAAACTCTTATCTATAGCTCTTGAATTTGTGCATTTATATTCCCCTTACTTAATCCACCATGGTAACAAACTACAGAATCAATTTCTAGATTTAAATACTTCTTCAAAGAATTTTGCGCTTCTTTTATATCCAAAGTAGTTGGGGCATGAATTCCCCCTAAAATTCCGTTTACGCTATACATTGAATCCCCAGCGATAAGAGTTTTACTTTGTCTCAAATATAAACTAATATGACCAGGAGTGTGCCCTGGGGTATGAATAATAAGAATACCACCGCAATATGGAAGTTCTTGGCCGTCAACCAAAGTATCATCCACTTTTCCTTTTGGTGGATTCTCTACATTTCCATCTTTCAATAAAGGTAAATCCCCTTCAATATATGGCTTATCTAGCTCGTGAGCATAGACTTTTATATTACTTCCACAGTTTTGTAATAGTTCAGGAAGACTACCTATATGATCTATATCTTGATGCGTCAAAATCACGGCTTTTAGTTTATCAAACGATACTCCAACCTTACCCATTTCTACTCGTATATCTTCAATTTGTCCAGGAAATCCAGTATCTATTAAAACTGCCATTTCATCATCCCATAAAAGAATTGGGTGAATAATAAATTCTTGAAATTCAAGGTGTAGCATTTCTACTCCTTTAGCAATCTCCATACAGCAATTCTCCTTTATAATGAAGTTTGAAAATATGTACGAGTACACCGAAAATATAAAGCCCCGCTATCTTATAATATGTTTTGTCATTCCAATAGAGAATGCCTTAAACCCTATAGATTCATAGTAAGATTGCAGATTTTCTACACACATAAGTTGGGGAATAACTTTGTTTTGTTCACAGTGCTGGATTAATCGTCCCACTATTTCTTTTCCAATGCCCATGGACTGATATTCTGGCAATACACATACACCGCAAATAATACCCGTTATTACACCATCTGATATTACTCGTCCCATCCCAATTAATTGTTGCTCCTTAAAAGCATATATCACATACCAACTTTGTTTACACATTTGCTCTAACTCGTTAACCGATAATTTAAGAGAATTCCATCCTAAAGATTCATACATAGTTAATAATTCATTGAAATCTTTAGGGGGTTCAATCGTGTAATTTAAAATAGTTTTCATGTAAATACTCCCTATCATCCTTTTTGTTTTATTCCAAAAAAATTTTGACCGTCGTTAAACTGACTAGAACAATACTTCAATAAGAAAAAATGAAACTCCTTCTCTTTAAAAACATAAGGAACTTAATAAGATTGGTACCATATATATTTCTCTATTTAATATTTGTTTAATATATCAACTAATGGTGAGTATAAAATATATACATTTCAACCATCACCAAATACTGAATCTAAATTACAATTATAAGAAAAAGAAGGTATCTCATCTTTGTGAGATACCTTCTTTTATATCAATCTATCATTATATTATCAACCGAAAATCATACAGCTACATACGATAAGAACAAACAAAACTAATAAACTATTTGAGAAATAACCCATAGAATACTACCCCTTTATTTCATTATGTAAAAGATTTTACCATAAAATTATTTACAGCATAATATCTGAAAAAGACATTAGCTTCATTAGTTTTTTATATATAAAGTAATATTTTATAATATTTCTATTCTCCTCTCATAAAAAAACTTTAACTTTTCCTCTACTGTATCTCTCACGATTTAAATAACATTGATATTAGTAAAAATAGTAATAAAATAATTACTAAATTGATAAAGGACACGAAAAATAATGACTAATAAAGAATTAATAAACGAATACATGAATTTATTATTAAATATGTCAGGTACTTTCAAATTATTATCAGAGAAATCCACTGAATTTACACATTTAGAGCAACACATAGTTGAGTATATTGCCCAGCAAAAAGTCGCTGTAAATTTAAAAATGATTGCTAGTTATTTAAACATACCTAAACAACAATTAAGTGTAACCGTTCGTAATTTAGAGCAAAACGGATACATTGTAAAAAAACAAGATACAGTAGATAAACGAGCTGTTTTAATTTCCTTAACAGATAAAGCTGAAAAAGTACATTATGAAAGATGGAAACAAATTTATAATAATTTCACTAGTAATCTTGAAAAACTCTGTGAAGAAGATCAACGTGATTTAACTTACGGACTGTATAAAACAAATAAAATGCTAAATAACGACTAATCATATATATAATATTTTTTATTATTAAACGGGGGACGTTTCATGGTTAAAGAAATAGATTTACAATCAGTTCAAGGTACTATGCTTATTCCACTATGGGGACGAGCATATGGTAGTGAGAAAAACAAGGATATTTTAGATGATACGGAAGCTATTCGGATTATTAAAGAATGCGACTTTGATTTCTCTAAAATAGCAGATACATTTGGCGAATACGGATGTATCACTTACATTACCCGTGCACGAAAAATTGATGATACTATAAAACAATTTATTACAAAGAATCCGAATGCTACTATAGTAAATATCGGTTCTGGTCTAGACACTACTTTTTCAAGAGTTGATAACGGTACAATACAGTGGTATAACCTTGATTTGCCTGATGCAATCGCTTTCCGCAAAACATTAATTGAAGATACACCACGAAATATAAGCATTGCCAAATCATTCTTTGACACTTCTTGGTTCAACGATATAAACTATGATCCGAAGGACGGGATTCTTTTTATATCAGCAGGTGTGTTTTATTACTTTAAAGAAGAGGAACTGAAGGAGATAATTGTCGCTATGGCAAAACGTTTTCCTGGAGGAGAGTTATATTTTGATGCTGAATCAAAGTTTGCACTGACGCTTTCGAATACTACTGTAAAAAAATCTGGTAATAACGGTGCTATGATGTATTTTTATGTAAACAATCCAAAATCAATAGAAAGATGGTCTTCTAACATAAAAATATTAAGCTGTTCCCCTTTCTTTAAACATATACCTACAAATAAAGATTGGGATGGAAGTACACGAATCATGATGCGGATTGTAAATTTAATAAAGATGTTGAAGTTCGTTCATATACGGTTTGAAAAATGATTAATCTATAGCTTATATATTATATCGTATACAAAAAAGACCTCGATTTTATTAAATTCATATAATAATAGGATAGTTAGTCCATTATGAGGGCTAATTATCCTTTTTTATTTACATAATGAATGAAATAAGTAAACAATAAATATTTAGTTTAATCAGTATAATAAAGATATATAACTTGAAACGTTCGATTGTTTTTGGGAGGAGGACAAAGCCTCGGTGCGAAGGCAGCACTCCGCTTTCGAGGACATGCTTCAGTTATAGTTTGTCACTATTTGGATTATAAATCAGTTCTTTTATCTTTATCTGGATTCTCGCCCAAACTAATGACCTCTTCTCCTTTTCAATAGTTTCGAGTTAGGTCCGGGATTTCTAAAGGTCGCGTACGTTCCAAACAATCTCACCGCGCTCGTCCCACGTACTGTGATGCCTCTCAAATCCTATCTTTTCTAACACCCGGAAGGACGCAACATTCCATGCGCCTACAGTCGACCAAAGTCTGTGGCGCCCGGTAGCAATCGCAGCGTCCAGAACAACAGATGCTGCCTCAGTCGCATAGCCTTTGCCATGAGCACTGCGGAACAACTCGTATGCGATCTCCGGCTCTTCCAGTGTGGAACGACCGATAATCAAGCCACAGTATCCGATGAAATCACCTTCGTCTCGTCGGCGGATAGTGAGAAGGGAAATACCATTTTCGACTGCCCTCTTACGCATCTCGATAAGCTTGCTACGAACGGCGTCAAGGGTTGGCATATCCACACCACGTTCGCCAATTAATTTTCTCATCCAGACTGAATCGGATTCCTCCCACATACTCAGATCAAGTCGTTCAGTTTTCAGCTGGAACTCCATAGCTTTAAATAAAGCTGTCATAGTGGAAACCTCCTAGTTATGTCACTGCACTCATAATAGCTTCGCACCTCATCAGGTTGGAAACCCGGCTATTTTCCAACTCTCGCGAGAATTTATAGCAACAGTGTACAAAAAATTAGTGTTATTTTATGCATAGGTACTTACCCTACCAAATAGACCTTTTTGTCAAACTTTTTTCAAAACTAACTATAATATAAAGGCAAAAACATATTATACATATCAAATAGGTCCTTGCCTTTACTTTTATTGACTTCAACAACTATAACCTAAATATAATTCGGACGAGGTCTTTTTTACTTATCTTTCAACTAAGCTAATTGCTAACTCACGTTTGTATCGAATAGAGGTGAAACCTTCGCTTACAGGTAGCCCATAAGCTGGTCTTTCATCTTGGTATTTAAATCCAACCGCTTCATAAAATGGAATTCCCATAGCATTATCTTTTGCAACTGAAACCCATTGTTCTTTTGCACCACGTTCAATTTGATCATTTGTAATTATAGAAAGTAATTCTGTACCGATTCCTTCTCTTTTTCTATTTGGATTTAAATATATTACAAATAACTCTGCTGTCTCTTTGCCAGTGAAACCACCTCCACCAGCACCGAGTATTTCTCCATTATCACTTGCAACAAACCAACCATTCCACTCTTGGCTAATATTTAATATTTCACTCCTCACTCTTTCTTCATTGTAAAACTCCTCGATCGTACTTTCTATGTATTGCTGGGGCAACAAACCTGGATATGTATTTCTATAACCATCGGAACACACTTTAATAATCCCTTGTATATCTTCTACTCTTGCTTTTCTGTATTCAATCATATTGCTTCCTCCCGTTCTTAAATAAACAATTCACACCTTATATAATTCAATATTCAAACAATAAATCCTATCCGTGTTTTTATACTATATTTCTAAAAAACCTATAATCGTTTCACATACATTATCTGTTTCTTCGATATCTGGAAAATGTGCACTATTTTCAAATATAACAAGATCAGATATATCTAAATATCGTTCACCATCTTTTAACATATAATTAATCACTTTGCGTCTCTCCCTTATATATAATGCCCTTACTATTAGACTTTCATTTTTAACTAACTACTAAATGTATTTTATCCCACCACAAATCGAGATCACATTCACTTATATTTTTTCTTTACATACTTAACTCTCTCCTTTAAATTGATATTAATTTTTTTACAGGTGAATAATCGCTACATTTCCCCATATAAATTCCAAACAAATATTAAAACAAAAGCTGTACCCTTATACAAAAAAGGTACAGCTTTTTAACAACATACACTAAGAGGTTTATTATCCTAACTAAATCACTTTCACATGACTTCAATAATACATTTGTTAACATGCATTTCAAATTCTTTCGATACATTGAATTCATATTATTGTTTAATTATTATAATCAAATAAAACATTTTTAACTACGCTACATTAACAGCTTTATTCTTCAAAACAAACTTTCCAAATAAGAAACGTACAAGAGGTCCCATTATTATTAATTGAAGTGGGTACGCCATAATAAAATTTTTAATAAAGACCGAGAAATAAATTGAAATGAATGAGTCACCATGTAACCCATTATGTAAATACATCATAGCCATTCCGTAAAATGACATAAAGAATACCATTCCGATTACCATTGTTGTTGCCATCGCAATAATCATGTTTACTTTTTTTGATTTATCAAATGGTAATGCAAATACAATCTTTTTCGCACACGGTCCAACGATACATATTTCAATTAATAACGCAATAATAAATCCAATTATTAGTTCTAATGCGATCTCCTTAATATGAATTGGCCCTCCTGCTCCATTCATTAATAAATTGTAAAACGTCATAACGATAACCATCCCGAGGCACATCATCATACCAAATTGGAGGTTTTCCTTTCTTGTTGTTGGCAATTTTCATCATCCCTTCTCTTTGAGTCTTTGTCATTATATCGATATTGGAAACTCCTTCGTAAGTGAACATTTTGTGAACATTTTTAAAGCGTTTACGTGCATTTCTTTCACTTTCCACTCGAATCCTATCCCACTCTATAACTTTATGATTATAAAGGTTTTATATATTTCAATGTTGAATTACTAAATTTAACATTGAATTACATTACTACTAGGAGGATAACCATGAATGACACAAAATTTTACGTATACCACATCGTTACAAGGAAAAAAATGAATATTGGACAAATCATTCATTTCGATAAAAATCAAACTAATACCCTCTATCACTTCTTTTTTGAAAGAGAACAATTAAACTCTAACGGTAAAGATGGCATAAAAATTTTAAACAATCATTATAAAAGTGACGGATTACATATAAATAATGAAAATGCTAAAGTAGTTATGAATTATATAGATCAAACAATTAGAGCTGTTAGAGAAACGATTGTAGAAATGGTTAGACTGCAAGAATTCCCTGAATATCCCTCAAGGTTGTCTTGCTTATATGCTTCCAAAAGCTATGAGGATGCTTTGAAATGGAAAGCTTTATTTGATTCTTATAATCGAGATGTTTTACAGATTGTTAAACTACGAGTGATCGGTAGTTCTTTTGAAGGTGACGGAAATCTTTTACCGAAAGAAGATGGTATCCCTTTCGCTCAAAAAATGGAACAAGCTAGAGAGTATTGGAAAGGAAACGTTAGAAATGAACTTCCTGAGTTACTGATTAATGGGAGAATTGAAGTAGTGGAAATTATTGATGATTTTTCATCAATTAAAATTTAATTTCTGGTTAAATATTAAAGAATGGAGATTAAAATGATGAAAAAAGTGTACTTCAATCATGATGGTGGTGTAGATGATTTAATATCACTATTTTTACTACTCCAGATGGAAAATATAGAACTTACAGGTGTTTCAGTTATTCCTGCAGATTGTTATTTAGAACCAGCAATGTCTGCCAGTCGTAAAATTATAGATCGCTTCGGCAAAAATAATATTGAGGTAGCAGCGTCCAACTCTCGTGGGAAAAATCCATTTCCAAAAGAATGGCGGATGCATGCATTTTATGTAGATGCTTTACCAATTTTAAATGAGTTTGGGAAAGTTGTTACACCTGCATCAAAAAAAACTGCACATCATCATATAATAGAGACTCTTCTACAAACTGATGGAAAAACAACTTTATTATTTACAGGGCCCCTGACTGACCTTGCTCGTGCACTATATGAATCTCCAATAATCGAAGATAAAATTGAACGTCTCGTTTGGATGGGCGGTACATTTCGTACTGCAGGCAATGTACATGAGCCAGAACATGACGGAACAGCCGAGTGGAATTCATTTTGGAATCCCGAAGCAGTAGCTCGTGTTTGGAATGCTAATATAATCATTGATTTAGTAACTCTAGAAAGTACAAACCAGGTTCCGCTAACTATAGACATACGTGAACAGTGGGCAAAAGAGCGTAAGTATATTGGTGTTGATTTCCTTGGTCAATGTTATGCGATGGTCCCCCCTCTCGTTCACTTTTCAACTAACTCTACCTACTATTTGTGGGATGTATTAACTGCTGCGTTTGTTGGGAAAGCTGATCTTGCAAAAACAAAAACGATTACTAGTATCGTTCATACATACGGACCCAGCCAAGGGCGTACAGTGGAAACTGCTAACGGAAGACCAGTAAATGTCATTTATGATGTAAAACGTGATACATTCTTTGAATATATTACCGAATTAGCTAAAAAAGCTGCTACTTGAAACCTCAATTTCACGAAAAATAACTTTTAAGATTACAATACATATATTCTGAGAAATCACTCCTAAAAGTTAGAAACCCAAACGAAAAGTATATTAAGAATGATATACTTTAATTAATATAACATGGGGTGATATGATGGATTACGAGTTACTAAAAGAAAGAATAGAAATAATAACTTCTAGAATTAAAGAAATAGGCGGTGAAGTTCAAGAAGTTTGTATAGATGAACCATCTTCTCTTGAAAAGATAATCCAAGTGGAAAAAAAACTTGGTGTTAAATTACCAAATAGTTTCAAAAAAGTACTTTTAGAGTTCTCAGGAAATTTTAACTTACGCTGGTTTTTACCTGACGATATGGAGCTACCAAATGAATTTCGTGAAATTTTTTGCGGAACACCCCACTGGAGTTTAGAAAGTCTTTCTGCGTTTGAAAAAGAACGAAAAGACTGGATTGACACGGTTTTTCCAAATCCTGAAGATGAATATGATATAGTGTGGCATAATAAATTAGCATTTTGTGAAGTGGGCAATGGGGATTATTTAGCATTTGATATGCAAGATAATATAGATGCTCCGATAATTTACCTAAGTCACGAGGATGGAGAAGGACATGGATATAAGATTGCGAATAATTTCATTGAATTCATTGATAATTGGTCAAGAATAGCTTTTGTAGGATGCGAGGATTGGCAGTGGTTACCGTTCACAACCAGTCTTGAAAGTGGTGTAAACCCAGATGATGAGCCAGCAAAAAGATTTAGAAATTGGTTGGGACTGGATATTTAATTATTAAAAAGAGTATTGAATTAACTTTCAATACTCTTTTTGTACAGTTTAATTATATTCAAATCAGAATAAGCTTCAATCTGATTTGAGTTAGGTTTTACAGATTAACCATTTCATAACCATTTACAAAGTACATTATTGTTTCTAGCTCATCTTCATTTAATTCTCTATCTAGTTCTTGTTTATATGCTGCCTTTATCTTCTCTTCATCGCCTTTATGAGTTTCCGTATAAGTTCCTACTGTTTTTAGTAAACGAATCTCTCGCAAAAATTCATTTCGATCTATAGCTTTCCCATGTGAAAGAATATAGGTCTCGGCATCAAATGCCTCTAACTCTTCTATTAATTTAAACGTTCGTTTCGTCGTATAGTTCCACTTAGAAGAAAAAATATCTGCATAAATACAATCTCCTAAAAACAATATCTTTTCTTCTTTAATATAAATGACAACAGAGTCATGTGAATGATCACCGCCAACATGTTTTAACACACATGTCACTTCACCAAGGTCTAATTCAAGTTGATTCTGGAACGTTAAGGTCGGAGGAATAATTTTAATATCTCTCGATTGCTCACTGAACTCTTTTTTGATACATTCTGCACAAAATTCAATTTCAGTACCTTCTTTTACTCGTGCGTCCAATGCCTCATCCGACCACTCATAAGAAACAAGTGTGTTCATCTCTTTTTTTGTTTCAAAATGTGCGATAGGCAATGCGTTTTGTAATACAGGCAATCCAAAAATATGATCCCAGTGCCAATGCGTTAATGCTACAAAATCAGGATTTGAGATATTTTGCTCTTTTAGCATTTCTAAAAACAATTGTGCATGTGCTTCTGAATTACCTGCATCTATCATCAAAGTCTTTTCATTTCCAATGACCATTCCTAATATAGGTCTATCTGTTTCAGAAACAGGTGTCATATACCAAAATGAGTTTCCTATTTTTTTAATTTGCTGCATAACTATTGCCTCCATTTTATGAGTGTGTAACAATTTCCAGCCGAGAAAATTCTTTATTTTGTATTTTGATTACTAATAAATAACAATGTCAGAAATAAAATCCTTCTACATTTTTTATTATCTAGTGAAATACAAATACTAATTTTGACAAAGGAATCCTTTCTCAACATTTGTTACTTTTAATCTATTTTACGCTACGAATTTACATTTAAATTATATTACAATTTGTATAAATGAGATACATTTTACAATATCGAAGGAGTGTTGAACCATGAATGCAAAGGAAACAATCATTCCCTATTTCGGTAATGTGTTAACAGATACAGAGTTGATCAATCAATGAATTTAATGAGGAGGGCTACCATGTTATCAGCTGAATAAAAGCAGCAACTATACAGTTGCTGCTTCCAACATTTCTTTTTGTATTTCAACACGTTTGATTTGGTGAGGGTCTTTAGAAAGAATTTTAAATGCATATCCTTCGCTATTTACTGTTTGCCCTTCCTGGATATCATAATTCTGCATCAGAATCCAACCACCAATCGTGTCAACATCACTATCATTCATATGTAATCCTAGTAAATCATTTAATTCGCTAATTAATACTTTACCTTCTACGACAACATGACCTTCATTCATTTGCTGGATGGGCGGACGCTCATCTTCATCGTATTCATCACGTATTTCTCCTACAATCTCTTCCAGTATATCCTCAATGGTTACAATACCAGCCGTACCGCCGTATTCATCATATAAGACAGCCAACGGAATACGTTTCTTTTGCATTTGTAGTAAAAGATTATGTATTGGTATGGTCTCAATTACTTCAATTACTGGACGCGTATACGATTGAATAGAACTGAATTCTTTTGTTTCCTTATTCATATAACGGATAAAGAAATCTTTCACATTCACCATACCAATGATTTCATCTTTATCTTCCCCAAATACTGGGTAACGTGTGTACTTTTCATCACGGATTATTTTCATATGGTCTGCTAAAGAATTATCTACATGTAGCCCTATAATTTCTGTACGAGGGACCATGATTTCTTTCGCAATACGATTATCAAATTCAAAAATATTATTTACATATTTGTATTCAGCTTGATTAATTTCTCCACGTTCATAACTTTCAGAAAGAATCAATCGTAATTCTTCTTCTGTATGTGCTACATCATGCTCTGATGCAGGTTTTAAGCCGAACATTCCTGTTATCATCCTTGCAGATCCATTTAACAAGCGAATAAACGGATACATGATTTTGTAGAACCAGATAAGCGGAGCCGAAAGTAATAAAGTAACCTTCTCAGCCTTTTGAATCGCGAATGTTTTTGGTGCTAATTCACCAACTACAACATGTAAGTACGTCATAATAGTAAAAGCAATTCCTAAAGATAATACACCTGCAATGGAAGGATTGATGTTCCACTTATCAAATAAAGGATGTAAAAGTCTCTCAATCGTTGGTTCACCTAGTGCCCCGAGTCCCATTGCTGTAACTGTAATCCCTAATTGACAAGCTGACAAATACTCATCCAAGTTTGATGTCACTTTCTTCGCTGCCAGCGCACCCTTCTTTCCTTCTAATACAAATTGATCAATCTTTGATCCCCTTACTTTTACAATAGCAAACTCAATTGCTACGAAAAATGCAGTACATGCGATTAAAACCACTACCATGATTAAATTAAATATGTCCAACTAATTCCCTTAGCTTCCTTGAAACTAAAGGATTCACCTCCTGATATATTTTCTCTTTCCAGACCTACTTCATACACATTGACATGAGATTGTATAAAATCTACATTCTCAAAATGATGAGGGGTACTCTGAGAAAATCGAGGTCATTTAGCCACCTATCCGAGTCAACATCTGAGTCCAATACATTTCCACCGCCTTGATTAAATTATCTATATGTTAGCATGAGAAATAAATCCCAGTCAACGTTAACATTTGAAATACCCTGAAAATTAAACAAAGAACTTCTCTCCCCTGTTTCCTAAGATTTCTTAACGCTTGCACCAAACACTATAACATCCTCTTCGCTTCCACTAACTATAAGACCCTTTAGGCTTTTGCCTAACCGCCATTTATCTCCCCCTACTCATTGGTCCATTTCCTACCCATTCCTTGGGGGCGGAGCTGTTCAAGATTGATCAAAATGGATTCAACTTTTGAGATTAATTATTTAGCTTTTATAAAAAAAGTTTGATCATTTTCTGTCTGTATTGTTCAACAATCGCGCCCTTTAATGGAATAACTATCTTAAAATCACTTAATCCTTAATTAACTATAGATTTAGTTGAATAAGAAAACATAGTTGTAGTTTGGTTAGTTAATTTTGTCCCTTTGAACCTGTGCAATTTGACGTCATCACATGTTATTTATCTATATTGGAAATAACTGCTCCAGTCATGGCATCAATGTACTGGATGGAGGTCCTGGAATGACGATCACACGCTCGATAAACAAGGATATAGGATTCTGTTTCACTATCATAATTTTTGTTCCAAGCTAATTCAAAGTCCAAATGATTGATAAATATTTCACCTGCTTCTTTTTTTGAAATAACCGGTTCAACAGGGATTTGGCTCAATTGTTCCATATCAAAACGCGGTCCACTATAATGATCAACCTGCCCTGTTTGACGATTAACAACAACCATAACTAATTCAAGTTGAATTGGTATACCATGGCCGTTATGCATATGGAATGTAAATGATTTTTTCATTGAAGAATCATCCTCTTCTTCCTCGTTTTCTCGAACAATCAGTTGTAAATACCGATAATAATCTGGAACAATCATTTGTAAACACGCAATGGCTTTTTGATAACATGCCTCACGACTAAGTCTAAGATCACCACTTCGTTCATTAAACCACATAAAGCCTCTGATTTTACCAGTTTTCTTTGAAATGAAGGCTTTAACTGTATCTTCTGACTGTCTTTTGAAAAAGCCATTTATAGATAAATCCGCTTCCTTCATCTCCCAGTCTCGATTACGCCACACTATGCCCGTTTCTTCTCCAATATCTACTTCACGAATGACTTCCATCCTCTCGGTAATACCAATGATATCTTCAATAGATAAATCTTTTCGTACGGTCGTACTCGAAGGAGGAGTAAGCAAGACATATGTTTGCGGAGCGTCTTCGTCATGTATAATCGTTAACGTTGGTTTCAAAACGTCAGCTTTATATTTCATAAAAAATTGCTCAGGTTCGTACACAAGACGGAGTCCATCTACTGCTACATCATGAGTAGCAGTAGACAACTTTGCAATTGTCAGTTGAAAATTAAGTCTATTTTGTACGTGTTCAACCAGTTTTTCTTTTGAAATCAACATTTTTGGAATAACAAGAATCCTTTTTACACCTTTATATGTAAAGTTAACAATATTCCCCGCGAGGTCTATATCAATATAACAACCAGCATGTTCTAACGGTAAGTCCATAACGATTTGTTCATAGTAAAAACGGTCTGCACAAGTAATTTTTTTTGTTTTATAGTATGTTAAATCTTTTAATGCTTCAGGATAATTGCTAAGTAAGAATTGTTCGGCACATTCTCTTTTTCCCTCTATATTTAAAGGAATCACATCTGAATTTTTATCGTTATTATCAATTGTTAAACCAATCAAATTACCAGATAAATCTAGATTAACAGTAATACCCTCATCTTGTTCTTCGTTTGTCCATGAAAAAATAGCCTCGCCTTCTCCATTCTCTCGCTCAACATACTCCTCTATGAGAGGTTGAAAATGACTAGGAATTTGGACCATCGATATTGCACGTTTCTTTAATTCTTCTCTTAGCAAGCAAGCCACCTCTGTATTTTTGATATTTCTTTCTCTTTCTCAACTATTTTAATTTTACATTACTTAAAAGAATTGATATATTTTCTTGCTCCTTTGAATAACGTCAGTATAATAACTACTTCGAAACTTTTTCAAGAAATTCCTGCATATTCCATTAAGTGGCCCAATTCAAAAAGATACGTCTTTATATATGCACGCCTCGATTTTGATTAAAGATTAATTTCAGTAGCTTTCAAAAATATTCACTATAAAAATCGTGTCTCAGCTTTCCGCTCAGCTGAGCATATATTCTCGTGGTTTCACTCTTCTTATGACCAAGTAAGCTTTGTATTACTTCAAGTGGCGCACCGTTGTTAATCATATGTGTAGCATAGCTGTGACGTAATTGATGAGGATGAATACTCTTTTTAATCCCGGCACGGCACGATTCGATATACATTTGAATTGTTTCATTCCAATCGACTGCAAAATGAACGAATACGTTTCTCCCTGTCTCACCAGATTTCTTGGATTTAAAGCCATTTTCCCTTTTAGGGTGATATAGTCCTTAAGATCTTGTTAAACCTGTGCAATTACGGTTGGCATTTCATTCTGTTTGACACATATCCCCAGGCTCTCTGGACACGATAAAAGATGAGGTGACTGACATGAAGGATAAAATATTAGAATTAGTACCAGGATCGGTAAAAAAATTACTCCAGAAAAAAGTTAAAGATGGAAACCGATGCCTCATTGATTTGGTTGTGGATGATGCAACTGCTTATGGATTTGAACCGGAGCAAGTAGTCCCCTGTATCATGGCGGGTTATTATGTTTATGAATCCACCACCTATCCCAGTGAAATGGAGGAAGAATGGAAGCTGAACTTGGTTTTTCATGCGGCCAATCGCTCGGCAATGAAGCTTCTGTCTTATGGGAAGTATAAAGCGAAACAATCTGAAAGTGGATGGATGAGATATACAAATCCATAAGGTTTACTTAACATACACTAACTAGCTTGGTGAGCATGGGGCACCGTCACATACCCATCAACTTAAGATTTTGAAATACCCCAAATATTTTGGTAAAAAAAACAACATTTAGGTTCCTTATGACATTTTTCTAATATAAGTTGTAACATTGCCTAAACAACAACTACCTTGTGGATTGTTTACTTCACAACCACATCGGTTTTCTCTTATGTTTTCGCGAATATGCTCTACTGGATTAGGAGTAAGTCCATTTTCCACATATTGTTTAATTTTTTCTTTTGTCCAATCAAAACAATAACAAATTGGTGTAGTTGCTGAGTCATCTTTTTGATGTACAGCTACCTTTATGGCAGATACAAAGTATTTTTTATTATTCGTATCAAAATAGACTACATCACAATCTTCGTTTGAACAAAAATAGTGATTTTCTTTAACATTTAATGTTTCTAATGCAGATGGTTTAAGCAATGATTTTAATGTAATCAACTTTACATTCTTAGCTTTATTTTTACATGATGGACAATGACCATTATTTTCAATTTTTATTCCTTTAAGGTTACTACAACAATCTTCCATTATTCTTCCACCTTTACAATTTATTATTTTTATAAATATTCTTCTGCTTTCTTTTCTGAATCCATTAAAGTTTCGATAATAGGACATTCGTAAATATCTTTGCTTTCGGACATCTTTCCTTAAGGTCTATCAACAGTTGTTTAATTTTTTTAAGGTCTTGAATTTTACGTTGGATGTCCTCTAATTTAAGAACAGTGAAATCATATATGTCACCGCACTTTGCTTCATTGCGATCGACACCCCCTAGCAATTTGTCAATTTCATTTAAGGTAAACCCCAATTCCTGCGTCCGTTTTATGAAATTCAAACGATCGACCATTTGTAGGGAATACATTCGGTATCCTTTTTCGGTACGATTAGGCTCTGGAATTAAGCCTAATCGTTCATAGTATCGAATGGTCTCCTTGTTAAAGCGACATCTGTTTCGTTGTATCTGAAATGATCGATTATATGTATAAAATAGAAACAGTTGTTAACTATGCTCTAATTTACTACTTCTTCGTAATACTATCTTTTATTACATCCATTTAAATTCAATATATAAATTATAACGAGTTGATAGATTTTTCTCTATAATCAAACACAATTATTTGGACTAATCTTCCTCCCCCATTAGTAAGCTGAAAACACGGGGATAGAATTGGAGTGTGATGATATGGAACGTTTATGGATTCCTATAATCGTTACGTTTTTTTCGTTCGGTGGATTACTATTAGGAGGTGCTGTTGGAGTAGCAACACGCCAACTAATTGAAGAAAAGATGCATCGCTTATACGCATTATGTGGTGGGATTTTGCTTGGGCTTTTATCACTTGAAATTATTCCTGAAACATTTTCAAGCTATGAAATAATTGGGCCTATGCTCGGTATAGCTATCGGTATTTTAGTTATGAGCTTATTAGATAACTATTGTCATCATCCGATTATACATAAGAAAGATCAACAAGCATGGCAAACCTTCCTTTTTCTTTCTTTCGCTATATTCATTCATAATATGCCGAGTGGATTTGCGTTAGGAACAGCGTTTATAAATCATAATGACTCTGCCATTCCTTTCTTACTTGCGATTGTCATTCACCATATTCCAGAAGGGTTAGCTTTAATTATTCCATTTCTTTTTACAAAACATAAATACATTTCATTTTTATTAACAACTTTATTACTTTCTCTCATCCTAGGGACCGGTACTGTTTTTGGCATTATGATGGACGGGAAAGCTCTTCATTTACAAGGACTTATTATGGGAAGCGCAATTGGTTCTCTTGGCTATGTCACAATTCACGAAATGCTTTGGAAAGCAAAAAAACAGCTACCTTTCCTTCCGTTTCTATCGTGGTCTATTAGTGGATTTTTACTAATAATAGCCTTCACTCTTTTCACTGGACATCATTAAAACAAATAAGTTATATCATTTGTATATTTTCCCTTTTTCTCCAAAACATAATAGTATCTACCTATTATAAGGAGGAACGATTATGTTTGGAAAAACAGCCGGTGAAGCATTAGTGGATCTTTTAATTGACTGGGGTGTAGAACACATATATGGTATGCCTGGAGATTCCATTAATTCTATTATTGAAGCTTTAAGAAAAAAACAAGATAAAATTAAATTTATTCAAGTTCGCCATGAAGAAGCTGGTGCGTTAGCAGCGGCAGCCTATGCGAAATTAACAGGAAAACTTGGTGTTTGTATGGCTATTGCAGGACCTGGAGCTATTCATTTATTAAATGGTTTATATGATGCGAAACTCGATCAAGCTCCCGTATTAGCAATTTCAGGACAAGTCGAAAGTGATTTACTCGGAACGGATTTTTTCCAAGAAGTAAACTTAGAAAGAATGTTTGATGATGTCGCGGTTTATAACCAACGAATAATGTCAGCTGAACAGTTACCTGCTGTAGTTAATCAAGCGATTCGAATGGCATATACAAAAAAAGGTGTCTCTGTTCTTACAATTCCAGATGATGTTCCAAAATTTGAAGTGAAAAATGGTGCGCGCATTACAAACTCTTCCTTTACATTACCAGAAATATTTCCGCAAGAAGAAGATTTAGCTGTAGCGAAACTCGCACTTAATGAAGCAAAAAAACCTGTTATTTTAGCCGGAAAAGGAGCTAAACATGCGAGAGATTCTTTACTTGCATTTGCAGAACATATCGGTGCTCCAATCGTACTTACATTACCAGCTAAAGGGATTGTTCCTGATGAACACCCTCTTTGTATCGGTGGATTAGGATTAATCGGGACGAAACCTTCTTATGAAGCAATGAAGCATGCAGATACTTTAATTATGGTTGGTACTTCTTATCCGTTCACTGGTTTCTTGCCCGAAAAAGCAAAAACACTTCATATTGATACAGACCCTGCACAAATCGGGAAACGTTATACGACAGATATCGGCTTAGCTGGTGATGCTGATAAAACATTAAAATGGTTAATTGAAAATGTAGAAAAACACGAGGATCATTCCTTCTTAGAGCATCATCAAGAAATGATGAAAAAGTGGGAAGAAAAATTACACACTCAAGAAGAAGATTCTTCTACTCCAATTAAACCACAACGAGTTATGCATGCACTGCAGAAAGTAGCAGAAGATGACGCAATTCTTTCAGTCGATGTCGGAAATGTAACAGTATGGACTGCAAGGCACTTCCGTATGACAAACCAGAAATTTATCATTTCTAGTTGGCTTGCAACACTTGGCTGCGGTTTACCTGGTGCACTTGCTGGACAAATTGCTTTCCCGGATAAACAAGTGTTTGCAGTTTGTGGTGACGGCGGATTTGGAATGACAATGAATGATTTCGTAACAGCTGTTAAATATAAACTACCAATCGTTGTCATTGTATTAAACAATAATAAAATTGCTATGATTAAATTCGAACAAGAAGTTATGGGGAATATTGAATTTGGTACAGACTTAACGAATCCTGATTTCGCAAAATACGCAGAGGCGTGCGGTGGTATTGGATACCGTGTAGAACATTTAGATGACTTACTTCCTGCCTTTGAAAATGCGGTAAAACAAAGTAAACCATGCATTATTGATGTAGTTGTAGATGTAAATGAAGCACCAATGCCAGCAAAAATCACATTTGGTCAAGCAGCTGGTTATACGAAACATATGATAAAAGAATTATTTGAAGAAGGTAAGATTGATTTACCACCACTTTAAACAAAAAAAGATAGCTGAAAACAATTTGTCTTCAGCTATCTTTCTTTATTTTTGTACCTCTTTATAGAAAGAAAAATCATTCATAGTAGGTTGTACTTGCTTCTCTACTTTCACTTCTTTATCCTTCCTCTTCGGCATTCTTACATTTCCTAGTTTAATCGCATCTTGCATACTATTACTAATAAGATTTCCTGACAAAATTGTCATACTATAAAAAGCAATCGGAATAAGTACAATCCATGTATGAGTAGTTAAGTGACGGAAGTTTTGACCAATTAGGCCAGTCCATTCCTTTGTTACACTATCTGCATCTATAGCGCCAAAAATTATTGTTCCGCCAAAAAATAATTCCAACAAACCAAGATGCAAGAGGAGTAATAAAGTACTTACAAATTGCTGGGCTACTAATAAAAGAAATGATGGTAACATATGCGGCCATACATGGCGTTTCAACCTCTGCCACTTACTTCCGCCGAGCACAGTGGCCGCCAACATAAATTCTTCTTTCTTAATACGCTTGACTTCTTGCGCTACATACAACATAACTGTCGGTACTGCAAGACATGCAAGAACTATAATTTGAAACGCAACTCGCAAATGAAACGGAGCAGCTGCCTCTCCACTGTCGAACATTAAAACTCCCCTTAATATAAAATAGGAAATCATAACCATTGGTACAATGCTGAATGGGTCAAAAAAGGACGAAATAATTGGAAAAGAACGCCGACTATACATACCGAGAAGTAAGCCTATGCCCCCTCCAATAATTACTCGTAAAATCGCTATAATTAAACTCGCACCAACCGTCCATTTCGCTCCCTCTATTATTAGTTGAAAAAGATCGCGGCCTTTCGCATCACTTCCGAACCAAAATTTACTCGATGGTGAAAACGGAGCAACCTCTAATTCTCCTTTTGCGTTATACATCATCGTTAGTTCACGAATATTCCCATCGAAAAACAACGTATTCCCAATACTAACAATCATAAGGACACTTAAAAAGGTTACACCAAACCAAAACCTTACATCTTTTTTAACAACTTGCCACATATTACGCACGCTCCTTTATAACATTTTGCAAAAGCGTATGTAATAAACGAAACAAGATAAAGATCGGTACATATAATATAATTAAACTTACTGTGAAAATTTCTATGTTCGAATGTTCCTTTACAAATACAAACATTCCATATGTGTTAAAAATCCATTCAATAATATATAAATTGGATAGCATAAATAAAATATTTGTTTTCGCATAATAAACTGTCGTCAATAAAACATTTCTTGAAATATGATGTGTCAAAATATGCCGTAAGCTTAACCCTTTACTCTTGGCAAACATACTATAATCTTTCTCTAATTCTTCTCTGAACCTTAATAACAAAAGTTTAATAAACAATAACGTTGTTGGTATTGTAAGACATATAATCGGTAACAAACGTACTCTTTCTTCCCCTAATCCAGCCAGTTTGATTGGCATAAACCCTGTTTTTTGAAAAATAATTACGACAAGAAGTTGCGATAATAAAATAAGTAAAATATCTGGTATGCTCTCAAGGGTAAGAAAAATCCCATTCCATATTCTTTGTTTCATATGAGTTCGCTGCAGTACAAAAACAACAAGTACATACGCTATACATAAAGAAAGTAAAAATGCTGAAAGAAATACTATCATCGTTTCAATATAATGGATCCAAATTTGCGGAAATAATTTTCTCGGCGCTTGAAAACCATATGTAATTTCAGTTGGGTGAAGTACTTTCTCACCAACATATATAATTGCATTCCAAAAACCGATTAAATCAATTTGTAATCCCTTAAATAACCGAGGGAGCGCACCTAGACAGATTATACATAAGATTGCAGCAAATAATTGTAAACAAGTAACCCCACACCACTTACCAATTCGAATGAACATAACTATTACCCCTTCTATTTAAATGAATATTCAGAAACTAAAACTATGTATAGTACCTATATCTTTTAATAAAATAACTCCTCTCTCGACAAAACATATCGATTCTCGCCATTTCTCTGAAGTTGTATTATATCTTTCGACTATTATCCAACATTTTCCTTCTTGATCGATTAAATACTATAAAAAAGCACTTATTTTTAAAATAAGTGCTTTTTTATTTAATTTCATTTTACGAATGTATCACACAACCACTCATAAAACTTTTCCTTCTCTTCAAATTGAGGGTAATGTGCTGAGTTTTCAAAAGCTATAAAGTCTTTTTGATTCGCTTCAATCCTATCAAAATACTGTTTAGCTGCATGAAATGAAGTATTATAGTCATATTTACCCATAAGAAAATAAAGCGGTAACTTCAGTTTAGTTACTTTAGTAGGTAATGGATTCTTTAAGTCTTTTTCTAATAAGACAGTTTGAGAGTGTGATAATCCAACGTTATAACGAATTACATCTAACAAGTTATATTCATTACTGAATAACATCCCCATGTTATCACCATCTGGATTTTCAATGAGTCTTGATGTTCCACCATATTTCGCAACATAATTTCGCGGGGTATATGTATCACCATTTTTAATTTTTTCAGTTAACCCTTTTAAATGTGAAACCTCATCCGCATTCCCAGCATTTTGTGCCTGTTCAATAACGTAGTTTAAACTATCCATCTCACTTTCTACTGTATCGCTCATCTGTCCAATGCCAATATATGCTTCATATTTTTCAGGAGCTTTGTTGGCAGCCTGTATTCCAATATATGTACCATAAGAATGGCCTATTAAAATTACTTTTTCTTTGCCTAGACGTTTTGAAACGTAATCCGTCATAGCTAATAAATCCTCCACGAGTAGATCTGATGAAAGGTTAGAATAGTCTTCAAAGAAATGATACGATTTTCCACTTGCTCTTTGATCGTAATTGACAACCGTGAATTTCTCTTCCAATAAGTCTTGGTATTTTTGAGCATATGGTATTTCCGAAGAACCTGGTCCACCATGTACAAAGATAATAACTGGATTACTCTTATCTTTGCCGCGTATCATAATTTCATGACCAGTTCCATTTATCTCTACTTGTTCTAATGTACTTATACTGTTTTTGACCCTTATTTGTGAGGTCCATGTAGGAAATACCAACGCTATGATTAGTAATAGTTTAGTAATGACTCCGATAAGTTTTATTAATTTTTTTATCTTCCTCATACAACGTTTCCTTTCCTTTAAATTTATAAAAATATCAATTCCATCTAAATTTGTTTTTACATTATTAGTCTCCCATACACTTCTTAACTTTCCACTACATAAACCCTTAACATTTCCTTAATTTTCTATATATTCATTACAGAAAGACTTGAAAACATCTCGCATACACGTATTTATGTATCACAAACACAGAAAAAGCCCTTGTTTTCATAACAAGGACTCAATTGTTTTCCTATTTCGCTATCTTTTCTTTCGGCATTACCATACCTTTATAAAGTTGGACAGTAATCCAATAATAAATGAAATAAATTACTATGAAGATTCCTATTGGCATCCACACTTTTACAAATGGGTCAACTAATATGAAGCTGAATAAGTTAAGCCCTACTAACACGTGGGAAATTCCAATAATTGCTGGGAAGATAAATAAATATGAGATTTCTTTATATATACTTTTTGTTAACATACTACGTCTCACACCGATTTTCCGTAACATTTCATAACGGCGTACATCACGAGAAGCTCCTGTTAATATTTTGAACATAAGAGAACTCGCCATCATTGCTAAAAACGCAATTCCAAGGAAAAATCCCATAAACATTGTTCCGCTCATGAAACTGTTCATAAATTGATAAATTGTCATTTTCGTAAATAAGTCTACTTTTGTACCTGTTGTTTTTTCAATTTGTTCTTTTTGCCTCTTATCAATTTCTGTCAATAACGGTTTATATTTTTTCATATCATCTACTTTTGCTAATGTTACAGTATGTTCTGTTCCTTGAATTCCTTTGTAATGCTCTTCATCTGCAATTCTTACCGGTTTTCCGTTAAACTGATTATGTGTAATTTGTATCTCTCTTACAACCGCATCTTCCCAATCTTTTGGCATACGAGGAAGCTTATTCGCTACTTCAGGAGCTTCCAAAGCAGAATAGACAGGTTCAGTTAAAGGTGCAGCCACACGTTTACGAGCAGGTTCTTTTAAAGTCTTTGTATCAAAATGATCTGAAATAAGTGGTGGTTTTTCAGTTAAGTCGTTACGTAAATAATAAACCGCTTCTCCATCTACTTTATACTTATACTTGCTTTCTTCAACAATTTCCATTTCTTTTAATGCCGCTTTATCTTGTTCATTTGGATCATGAATTACGACATCATATACACGTGAGAAGTCTGTCATAATGCCCACATTCTTTTGAAACGCCATACCTGCTGTCATTGCACCTGCACCTAATGCAATTAACATCGCTACAGTGCCTAGTACTCTCGATAAACTAGTTACTCGAAAACGTAACTGTGCATAAGTAAAACTATTTAATCCCGTTTCATTTCGTTTTTTATTTCCCTTAATTTTCATTACAAAAAGTGGGAGTAATGAGCTAAAAATGAAATACGTTCCTACTGTCGTAACAATTGTCGCTATTATAAATCCTAGTTCAGCAAACATTTTTATATTCACCATAAAATAGTATCCTGTACTTACTAGCAATACACCTAGTACTGTCATAATAACAGTGCGAGTCTTACTTTTCTTCACCTCATCTTGCGTTTCATCTTCACGTATTAATTCTAATTCTGTTTTACGTAATAATCGGAAACTATTCATTAAACCAGTAATGAAAAATAATATTAAGAAGAAAATAGATGTAACTAATATAGCTGGTGTGTACACAGATGCGTAATTACCTTTTGCTGAAATTTCCATTCCATTCATTAAAAAATTTCCTGCTACACTAGCAAGTACTATTCCTACTAAAATACCGATAATAATACTGACAATACCCATACCAAAAGTCTCAATAAATAATAATTGCGCTACTTTTTTCTTTTTCGCTCCAAGCATCATGTACATACCGAGTTCTTTTCTTCTTAATGTAAGTAAAAAAGAATTGGCATATATGATGTAAAAAACTGTAATGAAAGAAAGCAATATTGCACCAACCCAGAAGACGAGCCTAATACTACTAATGAGACTATTATCTTTTGTAAATTCACTATTCATCGCCATCGTTTGGAACATGTAAAAAATACTAATACTAATAACGAGACCAATAAGTAACACCATATAATCCTTTAACATTTTTTTCATACTATGACGTGATAATTTGAATAACATAGTCTCGCCTCCTTACTTCGACTCAGTTGCTGAGCCCATTTGGGCAAGCACACCTAAAATATCTTGATAGAAATTTTCTCGTGTTCCTTGACGATTTAACTCTTTATAAAGTAGACCATCTTGAATAAATAGAATACGCTCACAATAACTCGCACTAAATGCATCGTGTGTAACCATTAAAATACTGACATTGTGATTTTCATGTAAATCTTGCATCGCTTCTAATAAACTTTTTGCATTTTTACTATCAAGTGCTCCTGTCGGTTCATCTGCTAATACGATTGCCGGATTATGTACTAAAGCTCGTGCTGCCGCTGTTCTTTGCTTTTGTCCACCAGAAACAGCAGTCGGATATTTTGTTAAAATTTCAGTAATCCCTAATTTCTTTGCTACTTCATTGACTTTTCCAGTAATCTCACTTGACGGTACGCCTTGCAGGGAAAGTGGTAAAGCGATATTTTCATAAATTGATAAATTTTCTAGTAGATTAAAGTCTTGAAAAATAAATCCTAATTTTTGAGAACGAAAATCTGATAACGCATTCCCCTTCATAGAAGTAATATTTGTGCCAGCTATTGTTACACTACCCCCTGTCGCTTGATCAAGTGTACTAATCACATTTAGTAATGTCGTTTTACCAGATCCAGAAGGACCCATAATCCCTACAAACTCTCCTTCTTTAATACTTAATGAAACACCCCTTAATGCTTTTGACTGATTCTCATTTCTTTTCCCATACGTTTTTTCTACACTTTCTACAGTAACTACATTTGTTGACATCTCTTTCACTCCATCCCTTTTGTATAGTATTAATTTCTCATATATTTCTTATCTTTTTGTCATATAAATCCTTAAGAGTTTTTTAACTTTTCAATCTCAAAAGAAATATGAATCATATCACTTCTTAATATTCTCATTTTTCTAAAATCCGTTCATTCGATTTCCCTTACATTTACCTTACAATTTTGTAAGGTAAAAAAGAAAACACACCACTTTGAAGTGAACCCCGAAAACGGGACACATATCAAAACACCTAAACCATCTGCTCAATTCGCTTAGCTTTTTTGGCCCATTTCCAAAAGGATATTATTTTCCTGCAGGTTGTTGAAAACGATAAGTTTGATCTGTACGATACCATTTCATCCATGTCTTAATTTGGGAAACATTTTTAATTCCGAGTATTTCCATAATGGTGCGATTTGAATAACCCTCCTTTTTCAACTCAATCACTTTCCACTTTACTTCTTCTGGGTAATGTACTCTTCCCTTCAAATGAAAAACACCTCCAATGAACGTGGTTCAAGTCGGAGGAAGGCACCTTAGGGTGTCTTTTTTTATTACTCTTCGACAAAATATGACAATATACAAATAAATCGTTTGCTACTATGAGATGAGAAATCTTACATTTTAAAACGAACTATTTAAAATAACTAATACAGATCGGAGGGAAAAAAATGAAAAGAAAGTTACTTAAAGCGTTAACATGCGGTACATTGCTTATGAGTATGGCTGCTTGTAGCTCAAATGAGAAAACTGCAACTGAATCAAAACCTAAACAAGAAGAAAAGGTTCAGGAAAAACCAAAAGTTCAAACCATTCAAAAGCAACAAAAAGATATTTATGTAGTAAGTAAAGATGATTTATCTAAGGCAGCACAGTCGATTGGAGAAATCCAAAACGAGCAAACTATAAATGACATGATGATACATATGTCTTTCCAAAAACTCACATTCAATGGGAATAACCTTCATGTTTCTGGTACCCGTGATGTAGGTCGATTTCAAATGACCAAAGAAAACATTCAATACTTAAAAAACAACTTAAATGTTATCAATAATGATGAAAGACAAAAATATGAATCTATTCTGAACAAATGGTACGATGGAAATTTCGAATCTGCAGTTGAAGACTATAGAGAAATTCTTTATTTACGTTTTGGAAAAAAGCAAAGTGTGGAGGTATCTAAACTAGCTAAAAAAACTGATAGTGATGAAAAAGAATTTATTCTCCATTTCTTTGGTCAAGAAGGATTAGATATTCATAATAAAGAGTGAAAACATGGAGAGTTATAGAAATAAAACTGAATTTCACTCCACTAGGAAGTACAATGTTTTTACTCTGCAATACGGTATTTCCTTTGGGGGAGTGTCACATCGCCATCAAGCTAAAAGAACGAGTTATCCCCAAACAATAAATACGAGCAACATGCTCAAAATTTTCGTTCTGGGGTATTATGATATCTTAACTTGATCGGCTCAGCATGTGGTTTTACCCCTAATTAATAGCTTGTTCTCTTCTATATAACTTTTTAAAATATAGATTTGAACCATATTTCTCAATGAATAAAATAACTTAACATGGTAAAATAATATATCCATAAAAAGGTAATTTCATGTGATATTATATGAAATATTAAAATGTAGATAGGGGAAGTAAATATGGACAAGAAGCTAACGTATTTGCTAGGATCGATTATAGGGGTAATAGTACTTGCAGCTGGTATGACTTATGGAATGTTACAGTTTGCTGAAGTACCAATGGGTAGTGAGAAGCATACTTTTGCAGAGTCTGATTATAAAGAAGAACCACCATCGAATGCAGCAGAAATTGAAGGTTCAAATGCACAACTTCACATCACTAAAAGTTCTACTGAAGAAGAAGTCATTTCAGCAATGCATAGCATGACTCATCAAAAAGTAAAAGTGAATGACGGACGAGGAGCAACTCCTATGTCTAAAAAGAATGCAGAAAAAGTAAGAAACATTCTAAACCAAAATGATTTCAAGAAAAAAGAAGAACTATTAGCAATCACTGAAGGATGGGTAAATAGAGATTTTAGTAAAATCGTAGAAGAACATAACTATTTCTGGGAACTTCAAGACGGCAATATAGGTGAAGCTACAGAAATGGATCCGATAGAAGAGCAAACATTCTCTTTAAATAATTTCGGTGATGAAGTAACAGCCGCTTTACATAAATCAGGAGATCTTTAGTACGTTTGAGAATAATAAACATCTATAAATTATAGTTAGAAGCTTCCCTTTTTGTATTTATCTTTTCTAAATTTCTTCAATACATAGATGTGATCTCAAGTCGGAGGAAGGCACCTTAGGGTGTCTTTTCTTTATAGGCTAGCACCAAATCCTGTATCCATTATTTGTTCACTTTGAATACATACGGTTTAAGTTTATTATCAAATTACCAATATAATTAAAGTAAAAAAAATCCCTCAGATAAGCTGAGAGAATCTTTAAAATTCACATTATTTTTCCTTCTTTAATCGCATTTTTCTATCTGGTCGCCTTCTTCACCTGTGTTTACTGCCGAACTATCCGTTCCGCCTCCCACTGCATGTTGCTGTTTGGTGTTAGAACTTTCGATGGCAGCCTTGGTTCCCGCTGCACTGTCATCTCCACCACCACTTGCCACTTGAGTAGCACTAGCCTGTTTCTCACGGGTTCTATTAATTTGATTATTGATGATGAGTACAAATTCTGCCTCTTCATCCGAAGTTTCTTTTTTCATTTTATGCGGCTCAATCTGATCCCCACTAATTCCTTTATTTATCGCTTCGCCTCCAGCGCCCACCGTTTCTTGCTGTCGGGTATTCGATGAATCGATTGCTGCATTACTTCCTGCCGCACTATTTTGTCCGGCTCCACTGGCAATTTGTGTTGTATTCGGTGCAAATGTAATCTGATTATTAATGACAATGACAATTTTTCGTTTATCATCAAGATTTCCCAAATTAATTTCTTGCCCATCTTTTTTTACAAATCGAAACGTGATTTTTTCATTGTTTTCCATGTTCTCACCCCCTTTGTAATATTAAATGACTAAAGAATGATAATGGATTGGACAAGGGTATTTTTTTATACATATGTGCATCCGCCCACAATGAAGGATGTATTCCTATGACTACTTTTCATAAGAAGTGAATGTTATTTTTCTTAAACCGTTCCAATGTAAACTTTTAAATATTAGTTTACATTCAAAACATTGATTTCACTGAATTAATGTTACTTTTCATATTTTCGAAGAAAACACCAACAAAAGTATACATTCAAAACACTGATTTTATTAGATTTATAAAGTGACGTCGTTTTGGTGTTAACTATATCTATTTTCGTTCGTTGTGTTCGTTTGTTTTGTTAAACTTCTTCAATATGCCAAACATCTACTTGAAACTCTTCTTGAGAAATAACCATCTTTCTAGCTTCTATGTACGTTACTTTAAAATCAGGTGTAAACCTCATAGCAGACTTCTTCGACTTACCTGACTTTGTTATGCTGCTCTTAATCTCAAAAGATGGTATAAGAGTGAAAGTGGGATGACACCCTATGCGACCGACATCATCCCTGCTTTGTAAATACTTGTAATAATTCATTTCTGACTGTGAATCAAAGTTAATTCCGTCATAAGTTACTTTCTTCTGTTTGATCCGTGATGCATTCTTTTTCTTGGCTGTCGCCTTTCTCTTTCTAATCAACTAGTAACCTCTCTTTCTATTCCATTTGTCCTTTGCACTCTTCAAGAAAATCAATAACTTCCTGAACATGCTCCCTTGTTGTCATACTTTCCATTACGTATCCTTCATCGTTATAAACATTAACCTTACTTCCTGTGAACTCCATCCCATACATTCCATCTGTTCCTAATAGCTTTACGTTACGTTACCTTCCATTCTTTTAACCTCGCTTTCTATTAAAAGGATTATTTTATTAGGTTTTCTAACAACCTTCATTTTTAAATTTTCAGATCCAGATGCACATCTAGACTCATAAACCATATGTTAATTTAAATACTTTCTAAGAAAGTAGGTGAAAACAATGCCATCTATTGTTGGAAATATGGTTGTACAAAATAGTAACGGTTCTTTCAACTTAGGTGATTTTTATAACGTTTCTCCAAAGGAAAATACAAAAGCTTATAATGGTTCAGGTTAATCAAATGTTGCTTTTGTTGCCAATACCTTTAGCGGTGTTAGTGCAACAAACACATACGATTCTGATATTGCAGACCAAAACCAAGTTGGGACAGTCTAGAATTGTTCATTTCCCTCTTCCCCTCTGAATAAAACTTAATATTCCGTCAATACTGTATATGACATTAGATTTTCTCCTTGTTCCCCCTTGGAGAACCGAGCAGTTAGCTTTTGCTAGCTGCTCTTTTTACAAATAGTAATTAATTAACACAAGCGCATTTCAGAAAAGCTTCGTATGATACGGTGTATTCCTTTCTTTTAGAAAATGAAACTCGTCACGAGAGCACTTTTATGAAGTGCTCTTTTGGTTTTTCAAATACATACAAAATGAAATTTTTATAGTAATTTTAGTTGCTCGTATAATCTTCTCGGCTTCTTGATCTCCGATATCTCACCATTAAAGGGTTCTGGTGCAAAAATAAAATAAAAGAGAATAAAGCGCATATATTCCTAACGGAATCGTATCTTATGCTGCAAGTCCAAACAATTGATGGATGAATTCTTTCTGATTTTGGACAGACTGGTCCCGTAAATCAAGCTGTTCTTTTTTAATCATATGCATGGCTTCTACTCCAGAAAGAATGGATGTAGCTGTGTCAAAACATTTGAATCCTAGCATAGAACGGATTCGCTTCTTTATAAAGCGATGATCTTGTTCTACTATGTTATTTAAGTACTTTTGTTGTCTAAGTTGCATACCATCAGGTATGCTTTTCTTACGATTAGTCAACCTGTATTTATAGATTTTTGAGGGATTGAGTACCAAAAATCTATATCACACATGTATCCACGTATAACGCATACTAAATACCCCTAATATGATTCTTTTTTTTACTAGGGGGAGATATGATATGATGAATACATTTGTTATAGGGTTGCGTTTTTAATTTATCGTAGTACTCTATAATGTGATTTCGCCCGTAACGCCGTTGTTTAATCATGTTTTGGATAATCAGGAAAAGTAGTTTTCGTAAATGTTTATTTCCACGTTTATTAATTTTATCTTTATAAAAAGTTTTACCGGATTGAAAGCGACGTATATCAATACCGGCATATGCATTCAATTGCTTGTTATTCGCAAAACGAGTAATATCTCCTATTTCAGCCATTAAACGTACAGCTGTATTTGGCCCAATTCCAGGAAGGCTCAAAATGATACTATATTCTGCACGTTGTTCGGCAAGATGTACCATCTTGTTAATGCAATGTTCCTTTTGATGAAGAAGTTCTTGATAACGCCTTGCGTATACCTTGAGTTGATCACATAGGACATCATTTTGTGAAACGGCTGGATAGGAATTTTTCGCTATTTCAAGTATTTGAATTGCCTTTTTCTCTGCCATGATAGTTGATATTTTTTTATTGGTATTGGCACGAATACGATTTTTTATGATTGTTTTAGAAAGATTTAAAACACAATCTGGATGGGGAAATAGTTGAACAAAATTTAAAAATAGATCCGATTTACTAGTGAACATTTTTTCTAATTCAGGAAATGTTAATTGAATTACTTTGTGCATACGACTACGAATCATCGATAATTCTCCATCCAGTTCGCTATAAAATCTCGAAAGAGACTTTAACTGATGGAATAAGTGGTCCGTTCCATGAGATACCCTTCGGGTAACTGTAAAATGAGTAATGGCTAGTCGATGTGCATCACTTCGGTCCGTTTTATGRATCCGTAAGGAATCACATTGTAATTTTGCTTCTAAGGGGTTTAATAGACAATATGTATATTGGTTATCTTGCATAAATCGTTCTAGCTGCCTGGAATAAATACCTGTTGCTTCGAACACAATTTCAGGTGATTTGCCAGTTTCATTGGTAAGCTCATGTATCTTTTTTTGTAGCTCTTCAAATTCAGACTTTGAATGTTTGATTTCTTTTTCAAAGATACATTGTTTTTGTGCATTATAAATGACCATATAACTTTGACCCATACTGATATCAAATGCAATTACGTGTCTCATAAGGTTCCTCCTGACGTAAAGTTGAAGTCTTCATCTTACACTTATCGATTCCCATTTCTTATACACGATCTCGAGGACCAACATACTAAAAACTGATTCAAATAAGGTAAGTGAAGAAGGTCAGTTTTTTTTACGGATTCGGAATCCTAAAGCATACACGACCCTTTCTTCACTT